>CADDZK010000565.1 GCA_902812425.1 Actinomycetota bacterium | reverse complement strand
AGCTACCTCCTTTCAATATTGCTACATCAGTAACTTTTATGTGGTATGGTGGGGTTGCGGGCGAAGGTCTTAGGTCGGTTGGGGTGGAAGTCCCCCCCCATCCAAGAGCGACTGCTCTATCCTGCCCACCGCCCGCCGTTAACGGGTCGGGGCTAGAACACGTGCCCCGACCCGCGTTACTTGCAACAGCTTGCAATTTTGGTTCAGACTTTGTAATTCTGATTCAAACGCGATTTATGGTGCAACGCCCAAGGCCATTCAAATGACTATCTTGAACCAAAACTCTTCGCTAAGAGCGACTTTAGGTGCAAGCCCGGGCAGACAACTACGGGCTGGACTCTAGCCTGCCTTACCTCGTAAGAAATGCCTGCCACTCAACGTGGCAGTCCCCAGAAACGATGCCAGCACGGTGTTTCGAGAACAGCTCTATAGTCAATATCTTGGGACCCGGCGCCTGTATCTGGAAGGTGATGTGTTCCCCATCGCGGGCTGCTCCCTCGTTGTGGACGTGTCCTGCATCCAGAGATTCGTAGGCGGGGTTTAACGAGCCATTATCGGCGAACACATTTACCGTTTGCGACCTCTCGAGAAAAGTCCGGTTGAGGACCGCTACCGTACCGTCATCTGTCCCTACATTGTCTGGACAATAGTACTGCAGCCCGATGTCTGGGTCCTGGGTATCCATCAGTAGGGGGCTCCAGTGCGAGCCCTGAGCAAGTGCAACCGCGCCCTGGTAGACAGTCCCGTTGCCATGCACGAAGTTAGTAGAGTCTAAGCCGTCGAGGGTGTCTGAGTTGAGGTTTGCAACCTTCGCCTGCGAGTCCACCTGCATGGGCGCGGTGATCTTAGTGGCAGCGTCTGCAGTAGGGTCTCCCACTCGCAAATCCAGCGCCGAGCCGCCCGAGGGGTTCTTGATAGTGAGCGAAGAGCCAGTCGCTACCTTACCCACTAGGGCCGTCGTCCTTGTCGCCACATTCTTTAGGCTACCGAGCTTCAGGAAGTCGCCGTTGGCACCAAAAGCCATAGAAGTTGCCCCCAAGATGAGTGCAAATACCAGAGCTAGCCCGAACATCATGGAGGTAGTCCTTCCCACCCATGCTACCTTAGACGCCACTTTCCTTAGCATCTGCTGTGTACTCCCTTCTTGGTAGTGGGGCAGGTCAACAAGAGGACCCGTCCCTACGCGCACCGGGTAGCGTACAGGACTGGTAATAGAGGGCACATCCCCCAAAAGGCGTATCTTTACGGTTGCCAAGGGTTGCTAGCGTATGTCTAGCTTTGAGTAAACAGCTTACGCTCGATGATCAGTGTATAGCGTGTCGGCAGGCCTACAGAGGCCAAGGCCGCTGGCGAGGTGAACAGTAGCGGGGTAAAGCGAAGGGTCGGAGCCTTCTTGGGCTAAGGCTCCGACCCTAGAGAGAAGGACCGCGCGCCTTATGTGCGATGGGCGATGGAAGGGCGCCCGGCTTCAACAGATATAGACGCACCAAGCAAGCGTGCCGTTACACGTTCCCGGACACATTAGGACTGGGGCAGAGCAAAGGCCGGGCGTTTGATGCGGTGTCGGAGACCGGCCCGGCCGGGGAGAACATGCGAGACGGCCACGCAGTAGACCTGCCCCCCAGCTCGTCGCTACTATAGAAGACGAATGAGGTTCGACACATCAGCCGATTGGCACATCTTCTACGAGAGGAGCCCGATAAAGGCCGGGACTACTCCAACTGGCTACAGAGGGGCGCCACGACCCACGACAGATGCTAGCAGTAAAAGGGGCCGGAGCCCAGTAGCGCGAGAGCTTCGAACTCCGATCCTTCCCAGCCTTACCCTCGCATTTGCTGATTGCGCTTACGTGCTGTCTGTCCTGAAGGCCTTGGCGAAGCTCTTTTTCAGCTTGTTGCCAGCGTGGTCCTCGGCGCCCTTGGTCACGACTACCTACTACCTACTATCGGCTGCCACTTTCTTCGAGATAGCGGCGTAAGGATCGAGTATCGCACTCTTGCACTGAGTC
>CADDZK010000564.1 GCA_902812425.1 Actinomycetota bacterium | reverse complement strand
GTCGAGAAGGCGTCGTCCCTGAGGACGACGTCGGCGGCCTCTCTTGCTACCTGAGTGCCCCTCATGCCCATCGCGACCCCTATGTCGGCAGCTTTGAGCGCGGGGGCGTCGTTCACGCCATCGCCGGTCATGGCGACGACCGAGCCCTCCGCCTGGTGGAGTCTGACGAGATCGAGTTTCTGCTTCGGGGTTACCCGAGCAAAGATGCGGGTGCTAAGAAGCCTCTCGCGCTCATCTTTGGAGAGAGCTTTTCGATCGGGGATCTCGTGTCCCCCTAAGACCTCGGCTTCTCCGTCCACGAGCCCGACCAAGCGGGCTATCGTACCCGCCGTCACGGGCTGGTCGCCGGTTACCATGATGACCTCTATCCCCGCGCGCCTCGTCCGCGAGATGGCCTCCGCGGTGTCCCCACGCGGGGGATCGGCGAGGCCGACGAGACCTAGCAGGGTGAGCCCCTCGTAGGGACGCCCTTGCTCGCTGGACTCCTTGGCGGCGACGGCGAGGACGCGCAAGCCCTCTCCCGCCAGCCGCTCGTTGCGTTCCCTCCACGTCGTGCGCCCCCCTGGACCCAGTTCCTCCTCTCCTGCCGCCGTGCGGACCCTCTCGCAGGCGTCAAGAACGCGCTCGGGAGCACCCTTCACCGCTACGAGTAGTCCCTCAGAGACGCGATGGTAGGTCGCCATCATCTTGACCTCTGCATCGAAGGCTTCCTCTGCGACCCTGGGAGCCGCGGCGAGGAGCCTCTCTCGGTCTACTCCAGCGCTCTTGGCCGCTGCGAGCAGCGCGACCTCCAGTGGATCGCCGACGGAAGGTGCTCCGTTGTTCAGAAAGGCGTTGTTGCAGAGCACCCCCACCTCGAGTAGGTCGCGCAAAGGCCCTGCGTCAGGCACATGGCTTAGGTTCTCTGGCCGCGCTTCGCCTGTAGCGACTACAAGGCGGGTGACGGCCATACGGTTCTCGGTGAGGGTGCCAGTCTTATCCGTAAGGATCACACCCGTAGAACCGAGCGTCTCAACGGCGGCGAGACGGTTGACGAGCGCGTTACGCTTGGCCATGCGGAACATCCCCCTGGCGAGCGCGATCGTGGCGACGATGGGAAGGCCCTCCGGGATGGCGGCCACGGAGAGGGCGACGGCGGTCTGTACCATGACGAGCGGGTCTTTGCCTGAGAGGATGCCCCCGCCTGCTATCACCGCTGCGATCAGGAGCACGGCCCACACCAGCCTCCTGCCGAGGTCGTCCAGACGCTCCTCGAGCGGGGTGCCACGCTCTCCGGCGCCAGCAACGAGGGCGCTGATCGCACCGAGCTCCGTCGCCATCCCCGTGGCGACGACCACAGCCTCCGCAGAGCCACGCGTGACGCTCGTCCCCTTATGGAGCATGCTTGAACGCTCCGCGAGCGGGGCGTCCTCCCTGACTGGCTCGGTGCTCTTCGAGACAGGCAATGACTCGCCCGTCAGAGCGGATTCGTCCACCTCCAGCCGGGATGAGAAGAGGAGGCGCAGATCGGCGCTTGCGACGTCCCCGCCCTCAACGACCGCTACATCACCGGGAACTAAGCCTTCGGAGGGGACCTCGGTGAGCCGCCCTTCGCGCCGCACGCGTGCGGTGGTCCTGCCCATTTGCCTCAGGGCCTCCATCGACCGAACGGCTCTTATCTCCGTGAAGAACCCTATCGTCGCGTTGAGCCCGAGGACAACCACGATCGCAGCGGCCTCGGCGATCTCCTCGAAGACGAAGGAGACCGCGGCCGCGACGACGAGCAGCCAGACGACGAGCCCCCTGAACTGCTCGCCGAGGATCTTCCATGCGCCCTTCGGGGGGTGATCCTCGATCGCGTTCGGGCCGTAGTATCTGACCCTATCCTCCGCCTCGGCCGAGGATAGGCCCTCTTCACGAGAGACGCCGAGCCGTCTCAGTACCTCCTGGGCGGTCATAGCGTGCGCGTATGGCAGCGGCCCGCTGCTGCGCGCGTCCGCTTGAGTGCTGCTCTCCGTCAAGCGCTCCCCTGCTCC
>CADDZK010000563.1 GCA_902812425.1 Actinomycetota bacterium | reverse complement strand
GCCCCAAGTACACGACGTCCGGCTCGGCCAATGTCTCCCCTCGAAGCCATCCTTGTGCCCTCGATACCTCAGGCTCGACCGCCTCGTCCAAGAACACCTCATCTGGTCGGCGGACGAGGTAAGCGCACCGCTCGGTGAGGCGAGTATTGCCCTGCCGCATCTCGTACCAGGTGCGGCCCAGAGTGTTGTCTACGAGGAACTGCACGACGTAGCGCGGGGTGTAGAACTGGTTGCGGAACGAGAGCTCGTAAGAGTTGCGTGGCGCCTGGCTCTCTTTGCGGACCTGATCCCGTAGCTCCTTTGGCGTGTAGTACTGGTACACCCAGCCGATGGTCTCTTCTTCGTCCCACACCTCGCTTAGCTCTTCTCTGTTGATGAGGTCGAGCACTGCGTCGATGGTTCGCTGCGGCGGGAAGAGACGGTTCGCCGGATCGGTCGGTGAGAAGAGCACCCCGATTTCTTCGGAGAGCGTTCTGCCGAGCCACTCCAGGAAGTGCCGGTAGGCTACATCCTGCTGGCCGGAGGTCCACAGCTTCTCGTCCTCCGGGTGATCCACGAGGTAGACCTTGAACCCGTTGGAGTCGATACCCCGTCCAACGGCCTCCCTGATGAGCTTTCGCCGTTCCAGCATCTTGTAGGCACACATGCGGTTGAGATGAGTGTAGGCGACCCCTCGAATGAGCTGGGCTACGGCATCCGCGGGCCTAAAGCCGCCCGCTTCGATGTGGCGGAGGTGCGAGATCACCTCCTCGCGATGTTCCATCTCGGGCTCCGAGAGGTGCCCCATGCGGTCCGCATCCTCGACCTGGCCGTCGCGCCCTATGCCTAGCCTCCCTTCGAGCACGTCGCCCACGGCTTGTTCGAGCAGCCTGCGGCATTGCGTCACGGTGTTACGGAGAATATTGCGAGTGGCCTTGTCCAGCGTCATCTGTGCTTCCTCCGCCGAGCTTTCCGTTCGGAACAGGGCATCACCACTGTCTCACTCAAAAACGATCCTCTTGCCCTCGGCGAGCAGCTTGAGCAAGTCTTCCCTCAACTGCTCCGTGACGGCCTCGACCGCCTCGGGCGTATCTACCGACCCGTCGAAGTATGCGGCAAGCCGCACCCGCTCGATTACGTCCGTTCCATCGTCATCGGAAAGTTCCAGGACGCGGGCAACAACTCCAGCCTTGTAGCTAGACAGCGCTGCCAGCTCCGCCTCCATCTCGCCTATAGTCGCGTGGCAGACGGGACATACCGTAGCTCCCTCGGGCAGGCCGTCCTGCTCGCACGTCCGAGACGTTAGCGGATAGAGGACTGAAACCGCTACTCCTTCCGGTACCAGAGCCCATTCAGGGAGACCCTTTATCTCCTCTATCGCCTTCGAAAATGCTTCGAGGCGCTTCCGGTGCAGGTCTGTGTAGGGTGAGAGGTAGGCTGCCTCTATCTCACGAGCCAGAAGGCCAATCTGGGGTACCTGCTCGTAAAACGTCTCGGAAGCAAGTAGGGTATCGAGTTTTGTTGCCTTCTCCGTCAGATCCTCGCCTTCCGCCCGGTTCTGGAGGACGGGCCAGAGCTCCCCGGTGGCATTCCGGGCATTGCGGATGACGCGCAGGTTCTTCTCGCTCACGGCTTCGCGAACTTTCCGTACTCTGTCGCGCATCTCGCGAAAGGAGTTGCCTTCCCCAGCGAGGATGTGAACCACGTCGTCTGAGGCTGCACTCTGTATCTCGTTCAATGTGTCACGGTAGTCTTCAAGTAGGTTCATCACCGGCAGACGGTTTGCGCGGGCCTCCGAGATTACCGGTAGTAGGGCGTTCATCTCTTCGCCGGCCAGCGTTTTGAAAGCCCTGGATATCGCGGCCTCCTCCGCGTCCACCTCGTTGCCTGTGAGCTGCTCGAATTGCCGGAGGGCGGAGATCAGCATCCGCAGGTCGGGCGCCTCCCGCGGGGCGAACGAAGCGCTCCTGAAGGCAACGTTGTTTGTCAGCGGAGTTCGGCAGTTAGAATCAGTATGGTCGCGGAAGCGGCGGCCCTGATAC
>CADDZK010000562.1 GCA_902812425.1 Actinomycetota bacterium | reverse complement strand
AGACAACCCGGGCATTCGGGTACCCCCACCCCTGATCTACCTGTTTCCCCTCCTTCTGGGCTTGCTACTCGACAGAAGGGCGCACGTCCCCTTCTTGCCTCATAGGGTGGCGCGAGGTTTGGGGTGGCCGCTCATAGGAGGCGGGGCGCTGCTCTCGAGGTGGTTCTTCAAGACGATGCACGATGCCGAAGCCCCGGTACGCACGAACAGGCCAGTACCGAGGCTGACCACAGAAGGTCCGTTCCGCTACTCCCGCAATCCTGGCTATCTTTGCCTTGCCATGACCTACGCCGGGATAGCCGTTCTTAGGAACTCTCTGTGGGCCATCTTGCTGTTACCGGTGGTGCTAATAGTGATACAGCGCGAGGTGATAGGGCGCGAGGAGCGTTATCTGGAGCGCACCTTCGGAGAGGAGTACCTAGACTACAAGGAGAGGGTGCGACGCTGGGTGTAAATGGATAGACCAACGCACGGCAGAGTTTCACCCCTAAGACGTAGCTAAACGACTCTAGCGTTGGGCGTCGTCGCAAGTGAAGACATACGGAGAAGAAGAAGGAGGCTAGAGCAGTGTCTGATAAGAATGTAGAGCGACTCGAGCGGCTGTTGCTCGAAGGCTTCGGCCAGGGAGATATGTCGGTGCTAGATGAAGTGGTCGCCGAGGATTTAATCGAACACCAACAGGGAATGCCCCAGGGCAGGGAAGGACTCAAGAACGTTATCCGAACGCTGCGCCAGTCGTTCCCTGATCTGAGCTACGAGGTCGTTCAGATGGTGGCGGATGAGGATAAGGTGTGGGGGCACTTCCGTTCGCAGGGTACCAACGAGGGCCCCTTCATGGGCCAGCCTCCTACGGGCAAGGCGATGCAGATCAACGTGATCGACATCGCGCGTTTCGAAGACGGGAAGATAGTGGAGCACTGGGGCGTGCCGGACCAGCTCGGTCTCCTTCTTCAGCTTGGGCTCTTCCCACCAACGGGCAATGAACCACGCTAGCTTATGTTGGACAGCTTCCAAGAGAAGGCGCCCATATGCGATGCGCTGCAATCTTGAGTGCTATCGAATGTGATTAGGCTCCGGATATACAGTTCACTTCGATCGGGAGAGGAGGACACGATGCCAGGTATGCAGAGCGAGTCCAGCCCTACCGCCGTCCTGGAGCGCCTCAGGCGAGCGATCAACCGGCACGATCTCGATGCGATGGCGGCTTGCTTCGAGCCCGACTATCACAGTGAATTTCCCGCGCACCCCGATCGCACCTTCCGTGGGCACGAGCAGATGCGCAAGAACTGGACGCAGATCTTTGGGGCCGTTCCTGATATCAAGGCGGCGCTGCTGCGCTGCGCCTCGGAGAGGGATACAGTGTGGGCCGAGTGGGAATGGAAGGGCACTCGCGCCGATAGTGCTCCGTTCACTATGCGCGGCACGACCATTCAGGGGGTAAAGCAGGATCGGATCGCGTGGGTGCGACTGTATATGGAGCCGGTTCAAGAGGATGGTGCTGGCGCTGATGAGGGCGTCCGGCAGAGCCTGGCGGGGAGGTAAAGCCGATAGGGCACTGCTCCCCATCAGCCCTGCATGAGAGGTGAGTGATGATACTGATAGCCGGCGGGACCGGAACGCTGGGGACTCAGGTCGTGCGTCTTCTGACGGAGCGCGGGCTTGAAGTCCGAGTCCTGACACGGGCCCCTGAGCGGGCCGAGCACCTGCGAGGCGACCTCGTGGAGATCGCCTCGGGTGACGTGCGGGACGCGCGTGCCGTCGAACGGGCCGTGTCGGGAGCTCAAACCATCATTTCCGCAGTCCAAGGGTTTGCGGGAGCCGACGTAGCCGGTCCTAGGGACGTCGACCGGCAGGGCAACAGCAACTTGATCGAGGCATCCAAGGCAGGTGAAGCTGAGCACTTCATCCTCGTGTCGATACAGGGGGCGGCTCCTGACCATCCGATGGAACTCTTTAGGATGAAGCACCTGGCAGAAGAGGAGTTGAAGGCGAGTGGGCTCACCTGGACCATCATCCGCCCCACGG
>CADDZK010000561.1 GCA_902812425.1 Actinomycetota bacterium | reverse complement strand
CCCCCCCACCCGCTGTGCGAGCAGTCTGGCGCGCTCCGGGGTGCGGTTCGCGATGAGGAGGTCGGCGACGCCCCTGTTCTTGAGGTGCTTGAGGACGAGCTCGCTCATGTCTCCGGCACCGAGGACGAGCGCCCGCCTTCCGGCCAGCGTTCCGAACACCTCCTCGGCGAGCTTCACGGCGACGCGTGGAACAGAGAGCGAGCTATCCCCTATCCCCGTCTCGGAGCGTACCCTCTTCCCGACCCTGAGCGACGTATGGAAGAGCCGGTTGAGGATCTGTCCCGCGCAATGTTCCTCGGTAGCGGCCCTGTACGCCTCGCGGACCTGGCCGAGGATCTGTCCCTCCCCGACGACCATCGAGTCGAGCGAAGACGCGACCCTGTAGAGGTGGCGCACGGCCTCGGCGTCGGTGAGCCAGTACGTGTCCCGATCGAGCGAGGCCCGCTCGACGCCCCTGTCCTCGGCGAGCAAATCGAGGACCCCGCCCCTCGCGCCCTCGTCCTCGACGACGGCGTAGACCTCTGTCCTGTTGCAGGTCGAGAGCAAGACGGCCTCCTGGACGGCGCCCTCGTCCTTGAGGCGTCTGAGGAAGTCCCTGCCCGCGCAGGGCGGGAAAGCGACGTGCTCGCGCAGCTCGACCGGGGCCGAGTGATGGCTCATCCCCGCAACCGCGACAAGCACCGGCTCACCTCCTCTTCGAGGCCCTGATGGGGCGCGTCGCCGCTCCGCCGGGCTACATCAAACTCCTCCACGACACCGGCCCACTCAGGCCCGAAGACCTCTTCCAGCTCGCTCCTGATACGCCTGGCGAGCGTCGGCGACGCGCCTCCCGTCGAGACCGCCACCTGGAGCCCCCCCCTCCGCAGCGTCGACGGCACGGCGAAGTCCCCCTCCGTCGGACGGTCGGCGACGTTGACGGGGACCCCGCCTTCCCTCGCCTCCCTCGCGACCGCGGCGTTGACCTCCCGTGAATCCGTCGCCGTAAACGCCAGGTATGCGCCTTCGAGGTCGCCGTACTCGTAGGGTCGGCGCTGGATCTCGACGTCCAGGTCGGCAAGCTCGGGACGAACCTCAGGGGAGATCACAACGACCTCAGCCCCCGCTTGCAACAGCCTACTAGCCTTCCTTGCCGCAACCCCTCCACCCCCGACGACCACGCAACGCCTGCCGGAGAGGTTCAGAAATATGGGGTAAAGAACGGTGTTTTCGCCCTCGATCTCTGCTCCTGACCTAGCGAATGGCCCGTAGATTAGCCAGAGAGTCTAGCATAACCGCAGGGCCGCTATCATTGTCTGACAAAGTGTTGCATGCACCGCCACAGGGCGCCGTATAAGCCTTCACGGACCGAGCGCTTCCTTGGTCTTCTCCAGCAGCCTGACCTCCCCGATCACCATGCCTTTATCTACCGCCTTGCACATGTCATAGACGGTCAACGCCGCCACGCTCACCGCCGTGAGGGCCTCCATCTCGACACCCGTCCGGTCGCTCGCACGGACGGTAGCGGTGATGCCGAGGCGGTCCTGGCCCACCTCGAAGCCCACGTCCACGGAGGTCAGGTTCAACCCGTGGCAAAGCGGGATCAGGTCGGGCGTCTTCTTGGCTGCCATGACACCAGCGATCCTGGCCGTGTTCAAGACGTCGCCCTTGGGCAAAGCCGTCTGTCGCAACAGCCCTATGGTCTCGGGAGACATCCTCACGAATCCCCCGGCCACGGCGGTGCGCCTGACCACGGCCTTCTCCCCAACGTCGACCATCCTGGCCGCACCCTCGCTGTCAAGATGAGAGAACTCCATTCGCGAAACCTCCGGTTTTCAGCATTTCAGCTTGTCAGCATTTCAGCTTGTCAGCATTTCAGCTTGTCAGCAAGTGCGTGGCGACGCGCTCCAGTAGGATGTGGTCCCTCGTAGAGCCCTTGGCTGTAAGCGGGTCGTTTAGAAAAGCTGCCTGGCTGAGAGCCGCCTGGCGAAGCCTGGGGGCGTGCTGAGATGCCGACAAGCGAAGGCATCAGCCGGAGCGTGCTGACTAGCTCAAAAT
>CADDZK010000560.1 GCA_902812425.1 Actinomycetota bacterium | reverse complement strand
TAAGAAGCCTCTTCTCAAGAGATGTTATGCCAAGCTCGTAAGCCGAGGCCAGGAGGCCGGGAGCGAGGGCGAGGGCGTAGATGAGGACGCCTGCCGCGGCGTGCTCTACCTGCCAGTCGGCAAGTAACATCTTGCCGTTCGCCGCTTCTCTCGGGCCGAGTGAGTCCCTGTCTCTGGTGGCCTCACGAAGGAGGTAGATGGCGCGAGCAAGCCCCAAGGTGGCAAGTACGGTCCAGGTGATGTCAAGGGCTAGAATCATCGGCCCTGCCTCCTCTGGACTTCGAGAAGCTGTTGGAGCCTTCTGGCTCGCGCCGCAAGCTCACTTGCGTTTTCTACGTTCTTCTCGGCCCTCGTATGAAGTGCTTCTGCCTCCTTTGATACTCTGCCCTCCTCTGGCCCACTACGGAAGCGCCTGAGCAAATAGAGCGTTAAGACGAAGCTCACGATAAGAACCACCACAAACAAAAGTAGGATCGGCACATTACCCACTTGTCCCTATCTCCTTGATGCCGTCTTCGACTACCCGAGTCAGGACAGCTAGGCCTGTCTGCTGCTTCTCCGAGGCATCGAGTACGCGGTGCATGGTGGGTATCACCTGCTGCTCGTAGTAGGTAATCTTCTTGTCGCACTCGGCAAGGCGCGCGCCCCTCTCAGACCATGCGACCTTAGCAAGGGCGGTGATGAATCCGACGAGGGCGACGATGGCGCCCTGCAACACCAGGACGTCCATTACTTCGCACCACGTCCATACGTCACACTGTTCAAGTGCTCTCCTCCTTGAAGACTCGTCTTTAGCTCCAGTGGATATCGTCGAGCTGGTCTGGGGGCGTCGTCTCGATCTCTCCCTTGACCGTGACCCCTTGAGAGTAGCCGGCGTCCAGCACGGCAAGGGCATCAGCCTCCTCCTGGGCGAGCTGCGCTAGCACGTCCGGGCTGGCCTGGACCAGCCGCTTCACGAGCGAGGAGAGGAGCCCTACCACGTCATTCGTGTCAACAAAGGTAGAGGCGTAGGATGAGGCTCCCTCCGCAGCCACGCGCTCTAGCGCCCCCTGGCGCGCCTCCTGTGCGATCTCCTCCTCGGTCTTCGCCCGCGGCCCCCCGATAACGGGGTCCCATACCTGCAACTCGGGGTCTGGAGGGTGGGCGACGACGCACTCGCCCTCGACGGGCTCGTAGTCCTCCGGCATGTAGCGGTAGCCAACGGAGACGCCGTCTCCTGCGGGGCTCGCGATGATCTTCTCAGGCATCTCTCATCACCTCGGGTCGAAGAAGCCGACGACAGCGACATTCGTATTGATCCCGCCCGCGCCGTTGGCGTATCTCAGGAGCATATTGCTCGTCACGGGGATCGGGCCAGCCCTGCCGCCGCGCGTGACATTTCCAGAGACGCTAAAGCTGTAGTGCCCCTGAGCCGCTGCTGGCGAGAGCCCTGAGCCGTTGTAGGTCACGGCGACGAGACCAGCGTTGACACTATACTGAGCATCTATGTCTATAAAGAGCCTGCGGCAGTGAGGAGGCACGAAGCTTGCCACCGAGAAGTCAGTATTGGCGGTGGCTGATCCACCCGAGAGCGCGAGGCGGCTCGCCCTGTCCGTGTCAAGCTGGACGAAGTACCCGTCGTCAGTGAAGGGGCGGATAGTGCCCGTCGAATCCGCGTAGCCGGAGCCAAGAAGCCGCTTGCTCGTGTCTCCCGTCATCGCTCTCGCGCGACCGGAGTACGGTGCTGCCGGCGGAGTTGTGCTTCTCAGCCCGAAGGTCGTCCCGTCACTATTGGCACCGAGATAGAAGTAGTACCAGGTATTGGGTGTGAGTCCCGTAGCTGCCCACGACAATTGCGACGGGTATGACATGATACGCGCCGGACCTGGAATATATGCTGACCCCGGCTCAGCTGTGACGAACCCGCCCGCCATCGAGAGTCCCAGTCCCGAGAGATGGGCTTTTAAGGCGTCGCCCTCGATCAGGTTGGCTGAAAAGTCCCCCCGGTCGGGAAGCGGCAGATCGAATTTCGACGGTTGTGTCTGACCTTCCTCTA
>CADDZK010000559.1 GCA_902812425.1 Actinomycetota bacterium | reverse complement strand
AACACCAGTAGGACAAGACAATAATTGAGGAAGCCGTAAACGTGAGCGGATCACGCATCCATAGGAAGATGGAGCGTCGGGACTTCCTGAAGTTGGGAACAGCCGGAATCGCTGGGGTGGCGTTGCTTGGCACCGCGGGCTGCGGGGGCGGCTCATCCGGGAGCAAGAGGCTTACCCTCGGCAATATCGGGTGGGACGAGGATGTGGCCCTCAACAGCATACTAAAGATCCTGCTCAAGCATAAGTTCGGCTACCAAGTCAAGCTGCAGCTTGCGGACGCCGGGCCCATATACCAGGGAGTGGCTACCGGCGACCTGGATGCGTTCATGGACACCTGGTTGCCGTACACCCAGAAAACCTACTGGCAGAGATTCAAGGGCCAGGTCGAAAAGCTGGCTCCGTGGTACCAGGGGAAGGCGACTCTGGGGCTTGCGGTCCCAGACTACGTCAAGGCGAGGAGCATAGCCGACCTCAACAAGTACAGGGGCGAGTTCGACGGCACGATAGTCGGCATCGAGGCCGGCGCGGGCGAGATGAACGTGGTCAAGACGAAGGTGATCCCCGGGTACAACCTGGATTACACGTTGCAGGCGTCGAGCACCCCGGCCATGCTCTCCGAGCTAAACAGAGCGGTGCAGGCCAAGAGGCCCATAGTTGTAACCCTCTGGAAGCCGCACTGGGCCTTCACCGCCTATCCCATAAGGTACCTCGAAGATCCAAAGGGACTTATGGGTAAGGGCGAGGAACTGTCGGCGATAGTCACGAAGAACCTGCAGCAGGATAAGCCCGAGGCTTACGCCATAATGAAAGCGGTAAGACTCAATCCGCAAGAGCTCGGCACGCTAGAGGTCGAAATCAACAAGAGTAACCCTGAACAAGGCGCCCGCAACTGGTTGAAGAAGAACCAGAGCGTCGTGCAGCCCTGGATAAGTGCCGCGAAACAGGCTGGGAAAGCCTGAGAAACCGCAGAGGAGCAGATAGCAAAGAGAGATGGTCACCCAGAAGATCGGGGAAGGGGGCAGGAGGATGAGGAAGAAGGCGTTTTGACGAAGCCTCACGAGCAACATGACCACGAACATCAGGAGGACAACTGTGGACTTGAAAGGTAAGTTGAGTCGAAGGGACATGCTGAAGCTGAGCGGAGGCGCCTTCGCTGGTGCCACCATTCTCGGAGCGGCGGGCTGTGGGGGCGCGAGCTCCGGTTCGTCCGGGAGCAAGACGCTCACGCTGGGGAGCATCGGGTGGACCGAGAACGTCGCCGTCTCCAACCTGACGAAGATCGTGATGGGAGACGATCTCGGCTACACCGTGAATTTGAAGGGGCCTCTCGATGTCGGCCCGCTGTTCCAGGGCGTCGCCAGCGGCGACCTCGACGCGTTCCAGGACGTGTGGTTGCCCAATCACAAAGTTTATCTGAGCAAGCCCCAGATCAAGCCCCGCGTAGAGCTTCTGAAGCCGTGGTATCAGGGGACGACCAAGTACGGTATCACGGTGTTGAAGTATATGAAGGGCATAACCAGTATCGCCGACCTCAACCACGCGGGGACTAACGAGATCACCGGCATCGAGCCAGGAGCGGCTTTTATGCCGGTTATCAAGAACAAAGTCATCCCGGCGTACCATCTGCACATGCATCTGGTTACCTCCAGCACGGCTGGGATGCTCGCCGAGCTGCAGAGGAAGTACCAGGCGAGGGAGCCCATCGTGTTCACGGGGTGGTCGCCGCACTGGATGAACTTGAAGTACCCCATCGTCTATCTCAAGGATCCGAAGGGCGCCGAGGCCCCCTTCAACCACCCGTCCAAGATCACCGCCGTGGTCAACAAGAATCTCAAGAACGACGATCCGACGGCCTACGCCTTCCTCAAGGCTATTACTCTGGATGAGAACCAGATCAACGCGATCGAAGCGGAGATGAACAAGGCGGGGTCGGGCAACGAGGAGAAGGGGGTTCGCAGCTGGCTCAAGAGCAACCGCGATGTAGTGAAGCCCTGGGTGAAAGCCGCCAAGTCAGCCTCTTAGGAGACGAGCGGCTGTAAG
>CADDZK010000558.1 GCA_902812425.1 Actinomycetota bacterium | reverse complement strand
CATCCACGAGCTCTACGTGGAGATCGAGCGCTACCAGGGCGTCCTCCTCAGGGCCGACGGCTCGGAGTTCGCTGGCGGGGTCGTGGTCTACGAGCAGACGCCAGTGGCCTCGCTCGCACCCTTCCAGCGCCGCGAGTTCGCGGACGGGACGCGCGGGTGGGCGAAGACTGGCAAGCGACACCGCGAGGTCGAGCTCAACCTGGAGTGTTACCTCGAGGAGACGGCCGAGGAGATCATGGAGCTCCTGGCCGATGAGGATTCCCAGTCCCTCTTCGTGTGGGAGGACTCCGACCTCGGCAGGCGCTGTCTGGTGGAGATCCTCGAAGCCCGCTTCGCCCCGACGACGCGCGAGGCGAAGTGGCCTCTCTCGGACGGTAGGTACCGCTGGCTCCTGCAGGCCGAGGGCGTACAGGCAGACGTCCTCGAGGAGAGCACACTATGAACTTCAGGCTACTCATAGACGGCCTGGAGCTCGGCGCCCTCTTCGGCAGCTCCGCTGGTCTTGGAGCAGGTACGGGGATCTTCGACGGAAGCTCCGCTAGGGTCTACGGCACATCCAGCATGAGCGGGGCGTTCAGGGCCGACGGTACCTCGGATCTCTCCTTCTCGGGCTACGGCTTCACCGAAGGCCTCCAGGACGGGGATGTCGTCCTCGAGGCGAACGGAAAGCCGTACTTCGAGGGCAGGCTTGAGGAACCGGCAGACGACCACACGCCTCTCTTCTCGACGCAGGCCGTGGCCTACGGGCCTCTGAAGTTCATGGCCGACCTCTCCTTCGGCGAGGAGGTCCGCTACGACGGTGTGACTGCCTCCTACGTCCTGAGAGACATCCACGCCCGGGCGGGGGGAGACTTCCGTCGCGGCGTCGAGGTCCTCCAGCGAAGCCCGGACAAGCATCCGATCTACGGCCTCCTCTTCACCGAGGAGACGACGCTGAAGGAAGGCGTGGACGCCGTCCTTGAGAGCGCGGGGATGGCGGCCGTGGAGCTCCCGGGCTTCAGGGTGAGCTACAGGCCTGTGCCCCGCCCCGGTGCGACTACGAAGATAAAGGATGTCTACGGCCCTGGCCGGTTCACGTCCTTTACGGTGGACCGCTCTGGCGCCAAGAGGTTCAAGAAGGTCGTCGTCTTCAGGCGCGGTGAGGGCGGGGGTTACGACGTGAGAGCCGAGGCCCTCGTCGAGAATACGGGACGCTTCCGCCCGAACAAGCTGAGGATCTTCTACATCCCCGAGTTCATAGGAGATCAGGCGGCGGCCCGCCAGAAGGCCTCGGAGCAGGCCGCTCTTCTCGCCGGCGGCGCCTTCCCCTGGGAGATGCCGGGAGTAGCTTTCAACCGGGACCTCGTCCTCTACGACTCGCTTCGCGTGGAGAGGGAGGAGAAGTCCCCTGGGCGCAAGCACCGCGTCGCCTACGAGTGCCTGATCGACTCCGAGCTCGGCTTCGAGATCTCTAGTCAATCGCAGGACATGAGCCTCTCGGGAAGTGCAGCCATAGAGGTCAAGCGCACGAGGCTCTACGACCCGATAAGGCTTCCCGGCGTCTCTCCAGGGGTGGTGAGCGGAGCTTCGCTATGACCACTGCGCGATACTCCAAGACGACGTCGGCTCTCGAAGAGCTGATGAGTAAGACCGCAAGGCGCCGGGATAACGCTACGGCGATCGCACGGAAGGCCGGGGTCACCCAGGCTCTCGAAGACGTGCAGACAGTCCTGCCGCCAACTGATGATGGAGAGGACCCCGCTCCCCCTACAGGTGTTTCGGTGCAGGAGTTCATGCGGGCGATAGCCGTAAGTTGGGACCAGCCCCCCAGCTTCGACGCTGTCGTGACGACGACGGTGGAGATCTCCGGGGCCTCACTGCCGACGGAGCTGCACGCAACCCGTACCGACGACGGGGCCATCTTCATCCCCGTCCGCGAGCTCCAGAAGGGGGGTGAGGAGTTCGTCTCTCCGACGACCGTCGACGTGCGCGTCAAGCATACCGACCAGTGGGGACACGATTCGGCCTGGACGGATCCCGTGAGCCGCCTTACCGCTGAGTCCACCGTCGATCACATAGTGGCCGATAGGATCACGACCGGGGAGC
>CADDZK010000557.1 GCA_902812425.1 Actinomycetota bacterium | reverse complement strand
ATCTGAATTTGATCGCTATAGTGCGCTCACCTTAGACTGGTGGAGCATCATGGCGGCTCTGGCTTGGCTCTTCCCGTTATTCCTTACCGCTCCTTAGTCAGCCTCACCCTACGCCTAGGTTCAACCAACACACTTCGCCGTTGTCTACCCATCCCCTTCGAAGATAATTCTCGATGGCCTGGGCCGGCTTTAGCGAAGAATTCCCAGATTCTCCCGGATTGCCTCCATGTGCTCGAGAAGTGTATCTTCGCTAGCACTGATTACGGAGTTAGACCACCCAACAAGATGCGCCGAAGCCGCTAAAAGGTTTTCGGTTTTAAGCACCCACTGCGTCCTCTCTAATTGGCGATAGGCGGGGATAGTTGCGCGTGTTGTGCGTAGTTCGCCCGCCAACCTTCGCAGAGTGGACGCAATGTTGTCTCGCGTCTGTTGCGACTCGAAGGGAACGAATCGCCCCACGTTGCCGTGGTAGAGAAGCACATAGGCAATCTCGCCTATGACCTTGCGTTGCTCCTGTATTGGCTCTAATACGAACCGCTGCACAATCTGACCGCCGACGAAGACAGCGAACCCGGCGAGCACTGTGAGCGCCGCTGTCATTGCCTCATTCATCCCTCGCCCTCCCTATACCACTAGAACTGAGCGCTCACGACTCTCTCCCCTCATTCAGCCGTACCCTACGCCTAGCCTCCACCAGCGCCGCTTCTGCGCTAGGCTTCGAGCTTCAGGTAGATGCCGGCTAAGAAGAAACACATGGACCAGATACCTAATTCTATCTGGGCGAGGACGCTCTGGTCTCCGGTAAGGATGAGGCTGGAGAAGGCGAACAAGAGCAACGCTCCAACGATAAAGCACAGCACGCCAAGCACTCTGGCGGCACCTCTCAGTCCACTCCTCTGAGCTGGCGGCTCATCTCTCTCCCGCTCGTCCTTCTGGGCGAAGGCGGCTCTGCTGCGCTGGGATTTTGAGAGCTTCTCTGGTTCGGGATTCGTGCTCTCCTCCACTCTCTGCGGAGCAGCTCGCACAGATGTCGTTGGCAAGCGCGTGGAAGAGCCTTCTTTTGGAAGAGAGTCAGCCCACTGTGCCCACTCTTTCTGGTGTGCCTGCATGCCCTCTCGGTCATCTCCCCTTACCGCAACTTTCACGCCACCCTTCGCTTGGGGAGATACTGTGACAGTCAACATATAAGTATCGTGCTCGGCGCTTGACGAAGTAGCAGGTCGTTGCGCCGTCAAGGAGTAGTCGCTGCGATGTGTGGTGAAGTAGCCCAACTGTGAAAGTAATGACTCAGCACGGTCCAGCGTCTCGGTAGGTGTTAGCCAGACTACTTCGCTTATGGATGCAAGTTCTTCGTCCATCGGCCTCCCTCCTTACCCTGCCATACTAACGCGAGGGACAGCCAGGAGCCAACCTACCATTGTTTGTCCTTCCCCACCAAAGATAATCCTAAGATGGTCCGCGACGAAGAAAGCATCTGGCCCAAACGCTCCGAGAGGGAGCAAAGAAGGAGGGATGCCGAGCTCCTCTACGACTTCGAGATGGAGTTCAGGAGGCAGGGCTTCCTAGCAGACCCCGCGCTAGTCTACGATGAGGAGCACGACCTCTTTAGGTTCAGGGACGGTAAGTTCGCCTTCTCCCGAGAGCACGCTAACTGGACGCTATTGAGGAAGAGAGGAAGACTGAAGGGATTCGACTCTACTCGGTAAGGGCCGAAAAGTAGCCACCTGACCCCCTGTAAAGTAGCCATTCGGCATATGTGCTCCGCCACGCAGCAGGTTACGCTCTATTTGTTGTGCAACGGGGTGGGGATCTAACGCCCTTCTTTCCTCCGCCTCACTAAAGAAGGATAATGGGGATGAGAAGAACTGTTCTACTGTTAGCTTCGACGGCATTAACTTTGTTGCTCGCATGCGGGGTGACGTTGGCCCAAGAGAGCGGGGCGTAAACAACATGGTCCCCGCCGCGCCCAAGGCCGGGGGCCCTCGCACGCCGCTGCCACCAATGCAGCCGGAGGCGGACCCAGGAGCACCCAAATGAGCGACGACCTGAGCGCCGTCCCGGAAGACGAGCAACACGGCCCCGATCGCCCGGACCTGCCTGAAC
>CADDZK010000556.1 GCA_902812425.1 Actinomycetota bacterium | reverse complement strand
CCCGGGGTCCGGGGTGGGCGTATAGAGGTTCTCCCGAAGGGCCGTCCGTTTTAGTGGCGGTTTACTGTCTCTTTGACCTCCGCGAGGTCCTCGGAGATCTTCTGCAGGGCCCGCGCCTGGTCTTGCAAGGCTTGTACCTCGTCCTCGTAGCCCTTGTAGTCCGAGTACCCGCTGCCCTCGAGCAGCAGAGGGTTGATAGTCCAAGTGGTCTCGTAGGATTCACCCTGGCGGTCCTCGTAGTACGAGGTGATGGCGATGCCGCTCGTCAGGCCCTTGGCCCTCAGGTTCTCCACCACGTTCTGGAAGGAGTCCCACACCGCGGGGAGGTCCGTCTGTGGGGCCATGAAGTTTATGCCGTGTCGGAAGTAGGGCAGCTCGGTGATGTCGTAGCCGCTCGTGCTCTGAAGGGGCGCCGAGAACTCGAACGTGATGTTCCTGGCTATACCGTGCCCGATGTTCCTGACCACGATGTTGGTCGTGAAACGGCCGGTGTAATCGGCATCTACTATGATCTGCGGGCGGTCTTGGTCGTTGCGGGCCCTGCGCGCCTCCCTACCCTGGTACAGGATGCCGGCCGCGACGACGAAGGTGGCGAGGGAGGACAGGATCTGGGCCAGTACAGCGATATCCATATTTGCTAGAGGGTCCTTTCTCGGGTTCTAATAGGAGGTTGCCCTCGACTGTAGCATGAAAGCCACGAGGAGACCGGCTCTGTTCGTGATCAAAATACGGTTCGCTCTGAGGGGTTGCTAACCGTTGCCCTGGCGAGCCTTGCGATACTCGGAGACGACGAGCTCGGTGAGTTCCTCGACTGAGCTCTCTGCGACGGGCTTGTCGTACTCTATGCGGCCGTTCCTGAGCAGGTTGACGCGGTCGCAGACGTCGAAGACCTGGGCGTAGTTGTGGACGATGAGGATCATGGGTATGCCCCGCTCCTCTTTGAGGCGCTGGATGAGGTCCAGTATCAGGGCTCCCTCCTTGGCCCCCATCGCGGCGAGGGGCTCGTCGAGGAGGAGCATCTTGGCGTCTGAGTAGACCGCGCGCGCCACCGCTATGGCCTGGCGCTGGCCGCCAGAGAGCCTCGCCACCTCGGTGTCTATGGAGGGGATGTTCACGCCCATGTCTTCGAGGTACTGGGCCGTCTTCTCTTTCATCTTGCGGTTGTTTAGGAAAGGCCCTACGGTCATCTCGCCGTTCAAGAACATGTTGTGAAAGACGGACAATTCGTTGACGAGGGCGAGGTCCTGATAGACGGTCTGGATGCCTAAAGAGCGCGCCTGGGAGACGGAGCGGAGGTTGACCTCTTCGCCTTCGATCAGGATCCTGCCGTCGTCGGGACGGTGGAAGCCTGTTATGGTCTTGAGGAGGGTGCTCTTGCCGGCCCCGTTGTCGCCGATGAGCCCGAGCACCTCCCCTTCCTTTACGTGCAGATCTACGCCCTTGAGCACGGAGACCGCGCCGAAGCGCTTGACGACGCCCTCGACGCGCAGGAAGTCCGAACCGTTCGCGGAGCCGTTCGTAGTACCGTTCTCCATCACGCCCTCCCCGCGCCGCGCAGCCTCGCGACGTAGACGTTGAGGATCATGGCTATAAGGATCGCAACGCCTAAGATGATGTTGTATGTATACGCGCTTATGCCCTGCAGGGTAAAGCCGTTCCTGAGGATTGTGAGGACCAGCGCCCCGAGGAAGGCGCCGGTGACGGTACCGACCCCTCCGAGGAGGGCCGTCCCCCCGATGACGGCGGAGGCTATGCACAGCAGCACGATGTCTGGCCCGCCCGCCAGAGGATCTATCGAGTTGATACGAAAAGACTCGATGATGCCGACGAAACCGCCGAGCACGCCGCAGAGCATGAAGTTGCCGATCTTGATGCGGGCGATGTTCACGCCCGCCTCCCTCGCCCCGAGCGGGTTGCCTCCGGTGGCGTAGGTGTGCAGACCCCACCTAGTGCGCGCCAGGACTAGCTGCAAGACGGCGATGATGATGAGGGCCCATATCGTCCCGGCCAAAGAACCTTCTCCGAGGGCCTGGGTAATGGGGCCCGACTCGGGCGTGGTCGCGGGGAAGCCGCCCGTGAGCGTGACGTTGAGACCGGCGAGGAGGAAGAAC
>CADDZK010000555.1 GCA_902812425.1 Actinomycetota bacterium | reverse complement strand
TCGCCCCGCCGGTAGCCCACCACGTCGATTTCGTAGCTGGTCCCGTTCGCCGCTGGCACGTCCTGCTTCCCTTCGACCCGTGCCAAGCCGAAGAACTCCCGCTGATCGTGCAGGATGCGGCGGGTCCTGGCGTTGTCCACGCAACCCACGACGACGGAGCCCTCCGGTACTATCGCTCGCAGGTCGGTCTCTTCTCTTATGTAGTGCGGGTAGGCCCGGACCTCGAGCCCGTAGGCGGCGTAGGCGCGTTCGGCGAGGACGAGAGCCTTGGGCCTGCCTACGTCCGCGGAGATAAAGGCTTGACGGATGAGGTTTCCACGCTCGACTCGGTCGGCATCGCACAGGAGGATGCCGGGGACGCCCTCGGGGGGCCGCTCGCCGAAGATGGGGGGAGCGTCGTGCGCGAGACGCCGCTGCTCCTTGAGCCCCCACACGAGCCGGCACACGTTGTTCACCAGGTATCCCCCCGTCCCGCCGCATCCTACGATGGTCAGGTGGGTCTGCCCCGCGTCGAGAACCCGCACCGGCTTCGCGCCAGCCATTGATGTACCTCCTCTCGGTGATCTGGCTCGCCCGCGGCGTGCCGGCTACCCGCCTAGAGGGTCGGCTGATCGATGATTGACCAGACGGCCGGGGCGGGGGCGAAGAGCTGCTCGGCCCTCAGGGGCAGAAAGCGGGTCTCTCCCGAGGGGAGACGACCGCACGGGTAACGGAAGACGCCCACGGGCCTCCTCCTATCGACGTGGCCGACGACACCATAGGCCCCGAGCCGCTTCTCCGACGCGTCGTCGTCGCGGCTGAAAAAGGGAGCCATCGAGTGGTGCGAGTGGATCTCGGCGTAGACCAGGTAGCGCTCGTCCTCGGGCAGCGGCGTGTACTCGACGCTCGATCGGTCCGCCACCTCACCCTGCCAGACGAGGTGGTACCCGCCCTCCAGGGAGTCGTAGACCACGCTGACGACGGCCTCCTTCTCCGGGCGCTCCTTGAATATCTCGACGATGCGAGCGAGCAGCGGCGCAGGGCAAGGCGGGAGGGCGGAGAAGTAGCCCTCCGCCAAGGGGACGCCCTCCAGGCGGGCGACGAAGGCGCCCAGAGGGGAGCTGCGCACCTCGTAGACCCCGTCGGCCCCGAGGAGGCGGTAGACAGGCGGGTAGAGACCACCGCCGGCCGGGGGCGCCGGCGGTCCGGTCAGGACCTCCACGCGACCGCCCCCTTCTTCTGGGCCTTCCTGACGGGGACGAGACGGTTCTTCTCCTTGTCGTGGCGCAGCTCCGTCTCCTCGAAGGCCAGCTCGGGGAAGTCGTCCTCCGAGAGCCAGTCGAGGACCTCCTTGGCCGTCATCTCCTTAGGTAGGGTCAGCGTGTGGCGCTGGTAGCGGACCTCGGTCCCTTCCCGGTACTTCGTCGGAGCCGCCTTGGTCGCCGCGGCCCCTCTCTGCGCCTGGGCCCTCTCCTCGGCCTTCTTCTTGGCCTCTCTTTGCGCGGCCCTCTTCTCCTCAGGCGTCGGCTCGAGCTCGAAGAGCGCGCCGGCGGTTGTCGTGCCCTCGGGGGGCGCCGCAGGGGGTGCCGCCGCGGTCGCGTCGTTGGTGCCGGCGGCCGTACCCCGAGGGTTGGCCTGGCCCTGACCTTTGTCCTGGTTGTTGTCCTGTGTGTTGTCCTGGTCGGTCAACTCTCTCTCCTTTTTTGGTCGTGAAGGTCCTTGAGGTTCATGGCGCAAGGGTTGAGCCACTCGTGGCGTATGCCGCCCTCCCTCTCGACGAGCTCGAGGAAGGGACGGTAGCCCGCGCACGGGGCGTTGTGGGAGAGGTCCCTGGCGTAGCGGGCGGCGTCGTTGGGGACGGCCGCGAAGGCCGAGACCCCCTTCTCGGGTATCTCGGAGAGGTCGAGGGTGATGCGCCCCATCGTCGGCCAGCACACGCCCTCCGCGACGCCCTGGAAGGTGCTGTATACGTTGCTGAAAGGCCAACGGTAGAGCTCCGTCTCGGAGGTTGGCTCCCCCTTGAGGTCCGGCGAGCAGAGCGCAAGGGAGAGCTGGGTCAGGGTGCGGGTCCTCGAGTCCCACGCGGCCCGGTAGGCGATGGGGGGGAGGTTGATTGCGTGGGTGGTGCTCTC
>CADDZK010000554.1 GCA_902812425.1 Actinomycetota bacterium | reverse complement strand
GTGCTGATGGTCGCGATCTTGGTTGGCGTGTTTGGCTTTATGGGAGCGTAGGGTGTGGCTCGTACTCCGAGGAGTATTGGGAGGAAGGCGAGGAAGCCAAGATAATACCCGAAGGCAGCCAAGCTTGGCCAAAGACGCTCATAAGTGTTGGACCGAGGTTATGCGAACTTCTTAGAACTCCGTAAAGCGGAAGTCCAACTTCTTAGAAGACACCTTCCGAAACTGTTTGGAAAATAGCTTAAGGCCTCGGAACGTGCGCCTTTGGCGGCAAGAGGCGGCCGATTTAGACTCCTTCGACCCTTTTTTGCCATCTTTATAGGCCCGATTCGGGATTCACCTCGAATTTCCAAACAGTTTCACCGAAACAGCCTGAAAAGTAGAGTCCAAGTTGCAGGGTATAGGTTTTTTCGAATGACCTCCGCTAGATCCGAATTGCATACAGTGGGCCACAGCCCCACATTAGAGCGTTAGCTGGCTCTAGCCTCCCTTAGAAACTGGTCCTGCTCTAAGCGCAACAAACAGGCACAGAACTCCCACAATCAGTGTCACAGGTCCCAATCCAAACCGCTCCCACCCACTCGACGACGCAAAGTTCATAAGCGTCCCCACAAACATAAGCCCGACGAGCGCCCATGTTCCCCACCGGAGGACGCCATAAGGCAGTGGCACGCTCCGAGATCCTGCACGCCCTACCACGATCAGCGCGGCGAGCGCATACACGCCTACCGCAACACTACTTGCGATCCTAAGATCCATAGGGAGCTGCCCTTCGTAGGCTCCGCCCCACGAAGCACGCCCCAGAGGGGCTCCCAGCGCTATCGCAGCTTGGTAGGCTGCCATCGCCAGCAGACCCATCGCAGCAGCCATCGCTGCACTCCGGACCCTTCCCTTGGCCAAATTTAACTCACTGACGACTGCCTTCTTGGAGTTTCTTGTGTCGCCAGGCACCTTCGATGGTGCACCTTTGGTATCCGTAGCAGCCATGGCGATCACCTCCTCTTCCTTGAGGATCGGATGCTGAGCCCTGCAAGCAAGGCCAAGCGTCCGGTCCACCCTTTAGTTACAAGCTAGCTTACGCCTTCTTTCAGGCGACGCATGACCCAGATTGATCAATCGGCGTGGTCAATATTGTTTTTCTGCTGTTTGTGTGGTCGAAAGTCCGGGGAGACCCCTTCAGCACATTCGGGTGAATATGGGTAAGAAGAAGAGGGCCGGGACTCTTAGCAACCCCGGACCCTCAAGGCTTGCCGCTAGACGACCTCGTAGGGACGCATCATGTCGTTGTCCTCGTGCTCAAGGATGTGGCAGTGGTAGACGTACTTCTGCGGCACTGAGGCTTCAGCAGGGAGGTCGAATCTCTGCCGGATACGTGTGACCTGATCGCTTCCCTACAGAGGAAGGTATGCACAGCATACCCACGTGCTACGCCTGATTACCCACAGGATAGTGTATCGGTTAGTGTAAGTGCCGACCGATGTGGCAAGCCGTTCAGCAGCCCATACACTCAGGACGGCCCTCAGTCGTCCTCGGGATTGTCACTAGGCATCACGGCATGGTGCTGCGGGCGACGCTATGCGAGATCCAAGCGGCGACGTTCGGAGACACCGCCTCCAGAGATCAGGGTGAATAATTCTTGCAGCTGCAAATCGCAACAAGCTGAGCAATTCTGTTCATCAGATTGATCGATATGTGTCATACGAGAACTCCCCGAGCAAGACACAATCCTAGATGACCTTCTTGGCGAAGAACTAGTTCGGAAGGAGGGTCGAGGTGAAGGGGTGAAGGGCAGAGCGGCACCACAGACTCCAACCGGCGGAGCCCAAAGAGAATCCGCCCTACAAGGTCCGCCGAGCGAGAGCCTTAGCGAGCAGTACTCTTTGGCAAAGATCCTGGGTATTTGGGCTGCGGCGGCGCTGCCGATGGCAGCCCTTGCCTGGGTCGTGGCTCCGTTGGTCGCCGACCGGCTCGCCGGGCCCGTACCCATGGAACGCGCCCTTCTCGCGAGCCTAGCGGTCGGGATGATCTGGCAGTTCGTGGTGGTTGTGCTCCTAGTTTACCGAGAACGGGGCTCGTTGCGCTGGGCGGTCCTCAAGGACGCCCTGTGGCTGCACTC
>CADDZK010000553.1 GCA_902812425.1 Actinomycetota bacterium | reverse complement strand
GACGAGCCCGCCTTCGAGCTCGACGGAGGCGCTCCCGAAACCCCCCTTCATCGCCCGCTCCATGCCGAGCACCTTGCCGACTGAGGCGCCGGTCCCCGCCCCTACGCTGCCCTGCTCGAAGTCCCGGCTCGCTGCCGAGGAGGCCGCCTCGTAGCCCATCGCCGCATCGGGGCGCACCGCAGGGTCTCCCACGACGACGTCGAAGAGGACGGCCGCTGAGACCAGGGGTATGCGGACCACACCCACGTCGAGGCCGACGCCCTTCTCTTCCAGGAAGCGGACCACGCCGTCTGCCGCCGCGAGCCCGAAGGCGCTGCCGCCGGTCAGGAGCAGGGCGTGCGTTGGCCTGACGGCTCCGATGGGCCCGAGACGGTCCGTCTCTCGCGTACCGGGCGATGAGCCCCGCACGTCTACGCCGACGACGGCCTCGTCGGGCCCGTCGAAGAGGACGGCCGTGCAGCCTGTGATCCCTACCCTGTCGGTCGCGTGGCCGACGAGCACACCCGGCACGTCGCAGAGGTTATCCAGCAACACCTGAGACCTTAGGAGTCAGCACCTTGCGGAGGTTCAGGGACCTCCCACTCGTCCGTGTCCGCGGGTATGATGCCGGGGTTGTCGCGGGCGAGAGAGCCCAAAGAGACGAGTTCCTGGTCCGTGCGCCTCGACCCGAACTGGACGAGGACGGAGTCCCTGACCATGGAGTAGTCGACGACCCTGCCCTCCCGCTCCCCGAGCTTCACCGTCGAGTTGCGGAAGGGCGCCCGCTCCTTGAACTCCTTGTAGGTGTCGTGCTCGTAGCGCATGCAGCACTTCACCTCGCCGCAGGAGCCCAGGATCTTCTCGTTCGGCGTGACGCCCTGCTGCTTGGCGAGCCTGACGTTGACGGGGCCCATGCTCCTCGCACCACTCCACGTCGCGCAACACAGGGGCAGCCCGCACGTGTCGCACCCGCCCGCGTCCCCCGAGCGTTCTATAAAGCGGAACTTCCTGAAGACGACCCTCGCCCCGTACTCCCGCTCCAGACCTCTCTTGACGGCGCCGAGGTCCAGCTCCTTCTCGTCGCTCTGGTACTTCACCTCGATGTACGAGCGGTCCAGGGAGACGTCGCAGCCGATAAACTGCACGCCTTCGATGCGATAGTCCCTGGCGAGCTTTCTGGCCTCTTCCCTGACGGCGCGCCCGAGTTCCCTGTTGCGGTCCTCAGCCCTCGCGTCTTCCTCCGTGACGATCCTGAGTATGTCATAGGGTTCGGTGTAGGGCTCGCGGCGGCGGGGCGTCAGGGCGACGCGGCCTACGAACTCCCCCACCTCGGTCGCGACTACTACGGTGTAGCCGACCCTGAGGTCGAGGTCCCGCGCGTAGCAGAGCCTGGTTACGCTCCAGCCAGGGACCCTGATGTCCACGAGCCTCGGGAGGTTTCGAGTATCTTCCGCCGTATGCGCGATAACGTCACCTCCAGGATCGCCTCTGCGGAGACATTATACGCAAGTGCAACGCGTGCTTCCCCCAGAGCGAGCGCGGCCCCTGCCCAGTCCGCCCCAGGATACTCCTCTACGTACCCCCGTATCTCCGCCACCCTGTCCGCGTTGGCGGCGAGCTCCTCGGCACCCGAGGCTATGACCGCCGCATCCCTGTACAGGAGGGCGAAGAGCTCCAGGGACTCGCGCACGGCGCCGTCCCTAGCCGCCCTCCCCGCGCGCCTCGCTCCCTCCCTCGCCCGCCGGTCGGGCTCCTCGAACTGCGCGATGAGCTCCCGCTCCCGGGCCTCTCCGACGGCCTCTGCGCGGTCCACGATCCCCCTTACGGCTTCGTGTCGCGCCTCGAAGTCTTCGGAGAAGGTGAACCCAGCCCTGAAGACCGCCTCGCGCAGCCCCCCGAACTCGGGGTCTTCGGCGTACCTGAGCGAGAGCCCGACGCTCCCCCTTCCGAGCGCAGCAGCGAGCGCTGGCTCCCGCGCGCCTCTCTCTTCTAAAAACCTCGCAACGACGCCTCGGGGCACGGGGTTGAACCTGAGGGCCTGGGCGCGCGAGAGGATCGTGGGCAATACCCCCTCGCGCGAGTTC
This sequence comes from Actinomycetota bacterium, assembly GCA_902812425.1. Classification (GTDB taxonomy): domain Bacteria; phylum Actinomycetota; class Rubrobacteria; order Rubrobacterales; family Rubrobacteraceae; genus Rubrobacter_D. Next base: position 51 of record CADDZK010000553.1, on the reverse strand, counting down.
GCGAGCAGCACGAAGACCGTTTCTCCCTCGGGCTCTTCGAGCGTCTTGAGG
>CADDZK010000552.1 GCA_902812425.1 Actinomycetota bacterium | reverse complement strand
GCCACCGAAACGAAGCGAAAGCTTCCCCACAGCTGCACCCGTCTGCTCTCGCCGCCGAACTCCGCCGTAACGCCCCCGAAGGCAAACGTTCCTACACGGCGAAGCCCGCAACGGCTCCGAGGAAGAAGGAGAACACCTCTGGCGGGTTCGGCAGGGCGTAGGCGTGGGTGAGAACAGAGGCTGTGGACCATACGGTGAGAGTGTAGCCGTAGGCGCTTGCGCTCGAGCCTATGACGTTGCGAAGATCGGAGCGGTAGCGCCCCGGTGTAGAACGTTCCTGTTCGTCCACGGAAATGCCTCCCTGGCGTAGAAGTCTGTGGTAGGCACATGCTACACCCCGAGACGAACTGACCGAGCCCGATAACGTGCGGTTGTACTTCTTAAAACTCCGTCAAGGCGAAGCGCGTAGAAGAGTTCTTCCACGCACTAGAGTGAATAAGAGTGAGCGGGAGGTTCTTGCGGTGCTCCCTTCTCGGGTACGATTGGCTACATGAGCGTAGCGCGAGAGCACCCGCCGGTGGAGAGGATAGTACGTCCCTTCCAGGACTTCTCTCACAAGCAGTCCTCCGGCGGCATCATCCTTATCATCGCTACCGTGGTGGCCCTCGTCTGGGCCAACTCTCCCTGGGGAGATAGCTACGTCGCGCTGTGGCACACGAAGCTAACCGTGGGCGTGGGTGACTTCTCCGTATCTAAGGATCTCACCCACTGGATCAACGACGGGCTTATGGCCATCTTCTTTTTCGTCGTGGGCCTTGAGATCAAGCGCGAGGTGCTGGTAGGCGAGCTCTCCTCCGCACGCAACGCGGTGCTGCCCGTTGCCGCGGCCTTGGGCGGGGCGGTGGTGCCCGCGCTGATCTACTTAGCCATCAACGCCGGTACGCAGGGTGCCTCGGGCTGGGGGATACCCATGGCAACCGACATAGCCTTCGCCCTAGGCGTCTTGGCCCTGCTCGGCCAGAGGGCGCCCACAACGCTCAAGGTGTTCCTGACGGCTCTTGCCATAGTTGACGACATAGTGGCGGTGCTGGTGATCGCTCTCTTCTACACCTCGGAGATCTCCTGGGGTGCGTTGGGTGTGGGGGCCGTGTTCCTCGCGGCACTCGTCGTGGCCAACCTGCTAGGCGTGGGCAGGACGCTCGTCTACGCGGTGTTGGGGATAGGGTTGTGGCTGTGCTTCCTGCTCTCGGGGGTCCACGCCACCATAGCTGGGGTGCTCCTGGCGTTCACGGTGCCCGCCGTCTCCTTCATCAATCCCGGAGCGTTCCTCGAGCGCAGCCGCTACGTCCTTGAGCGCTTCGAGCAGGCCGGGGAGAAGGGCGAGAACGTCCTCTCCAATGAGGAGCGTCAGGCCGCTCTGCACGCCCTCAATCACGCCGCCTACAAGCTCGAGCCCCCCTTGCACGAATTGGAGCACGCGCTGCACCCTTGGGTAGTCTTCGCAATCATGCCACTCTTCGCCCTGGCCAACGCAGGCGTGCCGCTAGGCGGGGGCATCGCGGAGGCGCTGACCAGCCCGGTCGCCATAGGAATCGTGTTGGGGCTCGTGTTGGGCAAGCAGCTGGGCATCACCCTGTTCGCGTGGCTTACGGTGAGGAGCGGCCTCTCGGAGCTACCCGAGGGGACCAGCTGGAGACACATCTACGGGGCGGGTTGGCTTGCCGGGATCGGCTTCACGATGAGCCTGTTCATCTCCGACCTGGCCTTCTTGGAGGACTCGCTGGTGGAGGCCGCCAAGCTAGGCATCCTGGGCGCGTCCGTCGTAGCAGGGGTGGTAGGTTGGACGCTACTCAGGGGAGCATCCCGCCCGCGCTAGCCGAGACGCTTTAACGAACTTCTTAGAACTCCGTCAAGGCGAAGTTCGCAGAAGACCCCTTCAACGAGATTGGGTGAATAGGGAAGTCAGGGGTCGAAGCCTCAAAGGTGGTAGGGCCTCCGACCCCTGACTTCCTTCCCGTTGCGTATGCGCAGGGCGCCTTCTCTCTTTAGCCGTACTTCTGTGCCGCCTGCTCGAACGCTGGCATGGCCTTCTGCACATCCTCGGGCGTCCACACGAAGTGGATTTGTATCTCCGCCCCCATCCCTTGAAGGAGGGGTTCAGTCTTGGCGGCAAGCTCGGAG
>CADDZK010000551.1 GCA_902812425.1 Actinomycetota bacterium | reverse complement strand
GGACTAGAATCGCCCACTCACCTGATCATCGTCTTGGTAATCGTCTTGCTGCTCTTTGGGACCAAGCGCATACCGGAGCTTGCCAGAGGCTTGGGCAGCGGCGTAAGAGAGTTCAGGAGGGGCGCCGAGGGCGCTGATGAGGAGGAGAAAGTGCGCAAGAGAGGGCGTCTTGAGGCGAGAGCCGAAGATGGCGGCTCAGAAGACAAGGACGTCAGGGACGAACGTAAGCCCTAACGGCCGGCGTTCGTGATCAGCCTTCAAGGGCTGCTAATCGTAGCTTTGCTGCTATTGGTGTTGTTCAAAACCAATTAGCTTCCAGCCAGGCACGGGTAGCAAATCGTCGCGCAGATGATGGGCATCAAAGCTTGCCTTCTCGGCTCTACGGCTGCGGAGGTGCCTAGTACTCGTCCTGAGCGGTCTTTGGCTCGTACCGCAACGTACCGATTTGTGGTGTGAACCACTATAGCCGTCTCGAAACCGTTTCGGGGGGCTGAGCGCAGTCGAAGGCCACGAGCTCCCACGCGAAGGCGAGGACTAGGACGATGCGGGTTCCCCACGCGAGGCGCGGGTACAGAGGCGAGCGCAGCGGCCAGCCTTTCACGGGCGCCGCCGCTGTTGCGCGGGGTGGGGCTCGATGAAGGTCTGGCTCACCTCGGGCACCTCTCCTCGCGAATCTTGCGGGCAGCGCGTTCGAGCAGCTCATCTACCCCGTTGACGCCAAAGACGAGCCTGACTACCACCCACACGACCATAAGCAGGGTTACTATGCCCCACAATAGGCCAGCCAACGACCACACCTCCCTGAATCTGGAACCGGTGCTTGATGCACCATATCGACCCCTTACCCAGAACAGGACAGGTTATGAGCGGAGTTCGGTTAAGGTTCGGTTAAGGAACTCCTAGAGTGCTTAGCGCAACCTTCGAAGGATGGTAGCGTAAAAAGATAGGTAGGACTAAACCGGTCGAATACAGAAAGGGTTCGATGGATCTGCTACGCATCATAGCCGCGATACTCTTGCCCCCCCTTGGGGTGTTTTTGCAGGTGGGGATTACCAAGCACTTCTGGATCAACATCATACTGACGATCCTGGGCTTCGTCCCTGGTATAGTCCACGCGGTGTGGGTTATAGCCAAATACTAATCAAGGCCCCGGCCGGGCATGGCGCGCTTTGGAGGTAGCCAGGATATCGGAGACCCCCTTTAGCTGAACTTCTTGGAACTGCGTTTCTAGGCGAACTTCGCAGAAGAGCCCTTCCACGCATTCCGGGGAATAGCTTACTCAAAACGCACCTGATAGCTAACATCGCCCACCACGATCCGCAAGCGCAGCTCGGGGCGTTCAGTGTCTTGGGAATTGTATCGACACTCCTACGTTTGCAGAGATTGCCACATGGGGCCGGGAAACTACGCTTGCTGCGTACTTCTATTGTGCTCGGAGCGGCCCGCGAAGCGCCTCCTCTCTAAGCTCTGGCCAGTTCTAACCGCTTGGCGCCTCCTTCGGTCAGCAGGGCGCGGAACGTTAGCTCTGGAGGTTTTGTACTCGTGAGTCTTGATGCTTATCAAGTACGCGTTCGTCGACTTCTCGCCCGTCGAGGTCGCCTTCTTTCAGGCCGCTATAGGGGCAGCAGGGCTCCTCGCGATAGTGCTCTACGGGGGCGGTAGGGCGCGCGCCATGATCGGAGATATCTTGCGCAGGCCCCTGCCCGCGGTCCTGCTCGGGCTGCTCGCCATCGCCGCTCCTTTCATCCTGATCTCTCTCGGAGAGACCTCTGTGCCCTCCGGCCTTGCCGGGGTGCTCGTCTCCTCGACCCCGATGTTCGTCGCCGTCTTCGCCCTGCGCTTCGACCGCAGCGCGGAGATCAACCGCGTGCAGGCCGTAGGGCTCCTCGTCGGGCTGGTTGGCGTCGCGCTCGTGGTCGGCCTCCAGTCGGTCAGCTCGGTCGGCCAGCTCTTTGGCGCCCTGGCGATCCTGGGCGCGGCGGCGAGCGGGGCCCTCTCCAGCTTCGTCGTGAAGCTGCAGTACAGGGACAAGAACGTGCCGCCTACCACGACGACCCTCTTCTCTTTAAGCGTCGGGGCCGTGCTCGTGGCCCCGACGCTTAAAGAGAAGAGGGTCGTCGTG
>CADDZK010000550.1 GCA_902812425.1 Actinomycetota bacterium | reverse complement strand
CGGCCTCGAGCTCCTCGATGCGGCCCAGGGTCTCCGCGTCCCCCTGCCTTCCCGCGAACATACTATAGAGGACCTCGACCTGGCGCCTGAGAAGCGGGCTCTCCAGGGTGTCCAGATTCTCGTAGTGGCTGCGGAGCTCCCCGTACACGTCCCGGTCGGAGAACAGCGCGTTGTACTCCTTGCCCGCTCGCACGAACTCCTCACGCGCTCTGTCCGTCCCCGTGGTCGCCAGGTTCCACCAGGCCTCGTCCGCGGCCTTCTCGAGGGGTGCCACGCGCTTCTCGAACTCGGAGATAAAGCGCTCAAGCTCGGAGGTGGGGATCATAGAAACTTCCTCTCTCTGATACTAAAGGGACGATGCGCCACGTGCTCTTCACGAGCTGACGGATGCCTCTGCGTGGCGGCACAGGTTTATTGGCTCCACGGGCGTTCCGTAGGTCAGCGCCTGGCGGCGCTCTCGCGGCGGTTGCCGAGGTAGACCACGGCGAGTAGCACGATGATGCCCACGGTGGCGAACTGCAACAGCCCGAGTGGTCCCTGACCGCCCACGACAAGCGCCGCGATGAAGACCAGGGCGAGCGCCGCGTAACCCGCCGCCCTGAAGGCGAAGTAGGCGACGACGAGCCCGACCAGCGCGTACAGTACCCTCATAAAAGGAGCGAGGACGCTGACGAAGGCCAAGGGCCCTGCATCGGACTGTCCCGTGGCCCAGAGTCCGATCTGGCCGATCGCGATGAACGCCAAGAAGGCGGCTACGAAGGTTATAGCGCCGCTCTTCAGGGTGATCGGCTCGGGGTCGAAGCGGTGGGGCTCGTACCAGCGGGCCTCGCTGATGTCGTAGCGCCCGCGAATCCTGCTTCCGCTGCGGCCCCTGCCTCGCGAGCCGCGCGACTCCTGTCTGAGGGACTCGTAGGGATCGTCTTCCTTCCTGCGGAAGCGGTCCCTCAGGCGCTCGCCCAGCGATGGGCCCCCGGACTCCCGCTCGCGGCGCTTGGCTGAGAGCTCGTCCTCCATCGAGCCGAAGTCCAGGTTGAGGCTGGCCAGCTCCTCGGCCGCGTGGGCCAGGTCGAGGGCTTCGTCGTGCTGGCGGCGACGGTCCGGATCGGAGAGGACCGCGTTCGCCTCCTGCAATCGCGAGAACTCCTCGGCACTCCCGCCTGGATGGTCGGGGTGACGTTCCTTCGCCAGGTTGCGGTAGGCGTTGCGGATCTCGGCCTGTGAAGCCTCGCGCGAGACGCCGAGCACCTCGTAGTAGTTGATCTGATCTGCCATCGTTTCCCTATTCTAACCCAAGGTAGCGTCCGCAGTCCCGTCCCCGAGCGCGAGCCGGATCTCCTGCAGACACCACTCATCGCCCTCCGTTTCGGCAGCCTCCCTGAGCGCCGCTTCCGCGCCCCCGATCTCCCCGAGCGCCCACGCCGCGTGCCCGCGCACGAGCGGCGAAGGGTCATCGCGAAGACACTCGATCAGAGCAGGCACGGCCCTCTCCAGCTCGAGGTTTCCTGCGGCCACGCAGCAGTTACGCAGCAGGCCGGCCCGACCAGGGCGCGTGAGCGGGGTACCGGCGAAGCGCTCCTCGAACTCCTCCTCGGTCCTTATCTTCAGGATGTCCTCTATCTTCAGGTACGGCCCTGCCCCTGCCTCCGCGGAGAACTCGGGCCAGCGACTCCTCGTCGCCTTCGTCTTGTTGTACGGGCAGACCGCCTGGCAGACGTCGCAGCCGAAGGCCCAGTCACCGACTTGCTCGCGCAGCTCGCGTGGGATCTCACCCCTGTTCTCGATGGTCAGATACGAGATACACAGCCTGGCGTCCACGACGCCTGGAGCCTTTATGGCCCCGGTCGGGCAAGCCTCCATGCAGCGGGTGCAGCGTCCGCAGGTCCCAGTACCCGGCTGGTCCGGCTCCAGGTCGAGGTCCACTATGAGGTCGGCTATAAAGAAGTACGAGCCGATCTCGTGGTTTATCAGGCACGAGTTGCGCCCGAAGAACCCGAGCCCCGCGTGCTGGGCCGCTGAACGTTCCAGGAGCGGCACGGCGTCGGTGAACGCGCGCGCCTTGATCCTGACCCCGAGCTCTTCCTCGAGCTCCTCCCGCAGCCGGAACAACCTCCCTTTTATGACCTCGTGG
>CADDZK010000549.1 GCA_902812425.1 Actinomycetota bacterium | reverse complement strand
CTGTGTTCATGGCGCGCTTTTTCTCGGGCTTTAGGGTATTTGGGGCACTGGTAGCGGGGATAAGCCGGATGCGCTGGGGGACATTTTTCTTCTACAACGCCCTGGGTGGAGCCGTGTGGGCTACGGCAGCCGTACTGGTCGGATATTTTCTCGGCAAAAGCCTCGGGGTGGTCGAGCGCTGGACGGGACGGGCCTCCGTACTGCTCCTCGCCCTGGCCGTTCTCGCGCTCGTTCTCTACCTGGCCTACAGGTGGGTGACACATCATCCCGAGCGGGTGAAAGGGGCGTTCGAGCGGATCGGGGGCCGCCGCGTCTACGCCTTCCTCGAGAGCCCCGCAGGACTCTGGCTCAAGCGGCGCTTCTCACCCAACGAGGTCTACGGCCTCACCCTCACCCTCGGGCTCGTTATAACGGGGCTCTTCTCCTGGGCCTTCGGCGGCGTCGTGCAGGACGTCGTTGCCAGGGACCCTCTTGTGAGGATGGATCTCGCGGTACTGCGTTTCTTCCACTCGCACGGTGAGCCTTACCTCACTACGAGCGTGAAGGTGCTCGAGGCCGTCTTCTCGCCCGAGCTACTTCTGTGTGTGGCGGTCCTCGCCGGCCTCGCGCTCTTGCTTCTGGCGCGCAGGAACAAGGACTTCGAGACGGGTCTCTCCGGGGCGATCCTGCTCGCGACGGCCTTCGGCACGGGAGCCCTGGCCGAGCTCTTCAAAGTACTGTTCCACAGGCCCAGGCCACCTGCCTCTCTGCAGCTCGTTCACGAGACGGGCTACGGGTTCCCTAGCTCCCACGCCGTCGTTGTCGTCGCCATCGGAGCCGTCGTCTGGTACCTCTTCGGCCTCCGTCCCCTGATACGCTGGGGCGGCTCGTGGCACGAGAGGGCGAGGATAGGGCTGGCCGTCGTCGCTATCGCGCTGCTGGTGGGCCTGGGGCGCGTCTACACGGGGGCGCACTACCCGAGCGACGTGCTCGCGGGTTGGGCACTCGGCGGCGTGTGGGCCTCCGTCTGCCTGACCGCCGCAGAGGTCTTCAGGCGGCTGCGGGAAGAGAAAGTCGGCGGCTAGACGTTGTACATCCACGCCCTCAAGTGGTAGCTTCTCCCCGTGCTAGAAGTGATCCTTCACCCGCTCATAAAGTTCGTCACCGAGACCATCGGGAGCTACGGCGTCCCCGCGGTCTTCGTGCTGATGCTGGTGGAGAGCATGGGCGTCCTGATCCCCTCGGAAGCGACCGCGCCCTTCGCCGGCTACCTGGTCTCTATCGGGAAGATGGGGTTCTTCTCCGCCGTCGCCGCGGGCGTTCTCGGGAACCTGGTGGGGTCCTGGATCGCCTACTTCATCGGGCTGTGGGGCGGGCGCGAGCTCTGGTTCCGCTACGGGAAGTACGTGGGGGTGCGCGCTCACCACCTGCAGATAGCCGAGAAGTGGTTCGACAGGTACGGGGAGTTCACGGTCTTCATCTCCCGCTGCCTGCCCGTGGTCCGTACCTTTATCTCGTTCCCGGCGGGGACGGCCAGGATGAACTTCACCAAGTTCACCCTATACACCCTCCTCGGGTGCATCCCCTGGGTCTTCGCGCTGACGTACTTCGGGTACGTGCTCGGCGAGAACTGGGAGACGATAGGAGATTACCTGCACTACCTCGACTACGCTGTCGCCGTGGCGCTGGTGGCAGGCGCCGTCTACCTGTTCTGGCTCTGGAGGAAGTCCCGCTCCACATCCTAGCGCGCCGTTCAGCTAGAATAGCGCGGTGGATTATCTAGAGCTTCTGTTCCTCGGGGTTATCGGGATCGTCGGGGGGATGCTCTCGGGGCTCGTCGGGGTAGGCGGAGGTATAGTCTTCGTGCCTGGGCTCCTGTACGCCGGTGGGTGGCGCATTCAGGAGGCCGTCGCGGCGAGCCTGGTGATCATCATCTTCAGCTCGCTCTCGGGCACTATCCGCAACGCGAGGAGCGCCGACCCCGTGAACTGGCGGGTCGCCGGCCTCCTCTCCCTGGCGGTCGCCCCATCGTCCCTCCTGGGCGTGCTCATAAGCCGCGTCTCACCCGAGATCGTCGTGAAGCTGGCCTTCGCAACGCTCCTTCTAGCCCTCGCCTACCCGACGGCCCGCGGCGGGGGTGGGTACGACCCTGACCGCAAGCACATAC
>CADDZK010000548.1 GCA_902812425.1 Actinomycetota bacterium | reverse complement strand
CTCTTCGAGGCCGCGCTCGAGAGCACGAGGTCTGACATAGATCGGGAACTCAACGAGAATACGCTTCCGGAAGATCCTGAGGCTCGGCTCGAGATGCTGATCGACACACTTCAGAAGAGAATCGTCTACAAAGAGGCTGCGTTTCGTACCATGCTCAGGCTCTCCTTGGAGCAGTCACCGCAGAAAGAAGAGCAGTATGGCGGTGAATCAGGACCGTCTACACTTCGGGGAGGAGGGCGGGTGCGCTGGATAGAGAAGGCCTTGGCGCCTGCCCGGGGACGCTTGGAGGAGCCGGACTTTCGACGTCTAGTAGCGGCACTCTCACTCTGCATGGGCATAGAGGCGCTCGTCGTATTGCGTGATGTCTGCGCCCTCGAACCATCGGAGGCCGAAGAGGTCCTGCGCTGGGCTGCTCGAACGCTCCTGAGCTCCAGCCTCGGCGAAGTGCATGCATCTCCCATGTGAATGCCACCTCTCCCACATTCGCTGTTGCCAAGGGATGAGAACAGGTGCCGAGCACGTGCGCTAATAGGATGGTTACGTTCTGCACGTGGGGTCAGCTAAAGAGCAGATACAGGCCGGCGGCGAGGCTGAGGGCCCCTGCGACGAGCATCCTTACCCCTGCGATCACGTGGACGCCCCGTTCTCGTAGCGGCCCGATATCGCCCTCCTGGCCCCTCCCGCCGCGCAGCAGGGCGTAGGCGCCGAAGGAGAGGCCGGCTATCCCGGCGAGGACGAGCAAGACGCCGAGAGCCCTGATGGATCTAACCCTGTCCGTTGCTCTCCTCGCTCACCATGCGGGAGAGGAGGGTACGGAAGCGTGGGTCGGCGTGTAGGGGTGCGAACTCCAAGGCGCTCCTGAAGTGCTCGGCGTCGCTCTCGCCGGCCTCGACGGCCCTCTCGATATAGTCGAGCGCGACGCCGTATTCGCCGCGGCGGGCTTGGATGCTCGCCAGCGCGGAGAGGGCGGGGGAGTAACCGGCGTCGGCCGCGAGGGCCCGCTCCAGGATCTCCTCCGCGGCCTCGAGGTCGTCAGCCGTGTAGTAGAGGCTCGCGTAGGAGTACAGGGCACGGGGGTTGGCAGGGTCGGCCTTCAGGGACTCGACGAAGTGCTCCTCCGCCTGCTCCATCTTCCCCCCGCGCTCCTGCAGGATGCCGAGCTCGAGGTGGGCCTCAGGGTTCTCGGGGTCGAGGGCTAGAACGGCCTCGTAGGCCCGTGCGGCCCCGGCCTCGTCTCCCAGGGCGAGCCTTGCCTCCCCCAGGGTGATGAGGTGCCGGATCTCGTCGCGCCCGAGCGCCACGGCCTCCTCGGAGAGCCTGAGCGCCTCGGGGAGGTTCTTCCTTATGGCGAGGAGGTGGGCAGCGAGCTCGTCCCTGATCTCGGGCGAGCCCGGACAGTCTTCGAGACCCCGCCTGAAGGCCGCCTCGGCCTTCTCCAGATCCCCGCTGCGCGCGTGGCAGATCCCCAAGTTCGCGTGGGCCTCCCACCACTCGGGCGTCCCTTCTATGACCTCCTCGTAGGCCGCCACGGCCTCGGCGTAGCGGCCGAGCATGTCGAGTGCGTTGGCCCTGAAGGTCCGCGCGCCGCTCTTCTGCACCTCGTCTGTGGCGGCCTCTATGGCCTTCTCGAAGAACTCCAGGGACTCTGCGTAGTCGGCGGCGTCGAAGAGGGTGAGGCCTGCGTTTATGAGCATGTCGGCGTCCTCGGGCACCCGGCTCGTCCAGCGCTCGAAGGTGGCCTTCGCCAGAGCGGGCTCACCCATGAAGCCGTAGTAGCGTCCGAGCTCGACGTAGGCGTCGGGGTAGCCGGGGTCGGCCTCGATGGCCCGCTCCAGCTGGTGCACGATCTTGAACGGCTCGTCGCGTGCGAGCGCGACCATGGCGAGCCCCATCCGCGGCGCTACCCACTCAGGGTCGAGCTCGAGCGCGTCGAGGAAGCTCGCCTCGGCCTCCTCGAGTCTCCCCAGGTTCAACAGCGCGCGCCCGACGGCCTCTATGACCTCGGGGTTCTCGGGCGCGGCGGCGAGGGCCTGCTCGAAGCGCGAGAGCGCCTCCTCTACGAGACCCTCGCTCGCCAGGGTCTCCCCCTGCTCAAGGTACTCCTCGTACTCCATCGCCATCATTAAATCAGATGGGCGGCGAAGAGAATGTGTACAATC
>CADDZK010000547.1 GCA_902812425.1 Actinomycetota bacterium | reverse complement strand
CCTCATCACTTCTGAGAACACGGCGCTCTTGACGGCCTACACTCCAACCCGGACGGATCTCTCGTCGATGGGCGGTCCTGTGGACGGTTTGGTGTGGGAAGGGATCGCCCAGGAGGTAGAAATTGAGACTGGCAAGGTGCTCTTCGAGTGGCATAGCTTGGAGCATGTCGATGTTGAGGAGTCCTACATCGGCCCGCCGACTGATCCTAGGTACATCTACGACTACTTCCACATCAACTCCATAGACGTGGACCTCGACGGCAATCTACTCGTCTCCTCCCGGCATACCTGGACCGTCTACAAGATAGACCGCGACAGCGGCGAGGTCTTGTGGCGGCTAGGAGGGAAAAAGAGCGACTTCGAGATGGACATGCGCGCCAGGACCGCCTTCCAGCACGACGCTAGGCGCCACCCTGACGGCACCATCACCATCTTCGACAATGGTGCCCATCCGGTAGTGCACGAACAATCTCGTGGGATCAAGGTAGAGCTCGACATGGATAAGATGAGCGCCACCCTGCTGCACGAGTACACCTCCCCCGAAAAGTTGCTCGCAACCTCCCAGGGCAACATGCAGGTACTGCCCAACGGTAACGTGTTCATCGGCTGGGGCACCGAGCCGTATTGCTCCGAGTTCTCCCCCGAGGGCGAGCTACTCTTCAACGTTCACTTCCCACCCGACGGCGAGACTTACAGAGCCTTTCGCTTCCCGTGGACCGGCCACCCCACCGACGTCCCGGCTGTGGCGGTGGAGCAAAGGTCCGGCGGCAAGCTGGCGCTCTGTGCCAGCTGGAACGGCGCAACGGAGGTGGCCACATGGGAGGTGCTAGCCGGACCAGGCCCAGACCAACTAGAGTCGTTAGGGTCGGTCCCCAGGGACGGCTTCGAGACGGCGATGCTGGCGCAAACCGCAGGTCCTTACGTAGCCGTGCGGGCCAAAGAGCGTTCGGGTCGGGTGCTTAGCACCAGCACGCCAGTACGGCTCTGAACCCGAGCGGTGCTATCCGCATTTGTCGAGTAGGAGCGCAGGCTAAGGGCTGCGATCGCGTGCCACCACCCTTTGTTCACCCAACCTCGTAGAAGGTGTCTTCTCAGAAGTTCGCTAAGAAGCTCTGAAAGACGAGCCCCTCGACGATAATCGCACTACTCCGGATCAGTGGCTGCTGCGTTGAGAATGGGACTATCATGGTCTTACTCGGGTGGTTCGAGAAGCGGTAGACAAAGGAGGGGCAACAGATGAGTGCCGGACAGCGGAGTCTCGATGAAGTGATGCTCGCCTACTTCGAGGCTTGGAACACGCCGGACGAGCAGGCACGAAGAGGGCTGCTGGACCGGTGCTGGACGGAAGACGGCACCTATACCGATCCCATCTCCGAGGTGCACAGCAAGGAAGCGCTCGTGGCCCATATCGGACGGTTCTTGAGCGAAGGGCCGTACGGTGGAGGACCCGGGCACAGCATCCTTGCCAGCAGCGGCATCGAGCATCATCACGGGATGATCCGCTTCACCTGGGTGTTGCTCGACCCGCGGGGCGCTGCGATATCTGGAGGACTAGACGTTGGGAAGCTTGCGGCGGATGGGCGCCTCCAGCGGATCACTGGTTTCTTTGGGCCGCTGCCGCCCATACCAGACGGTTGGCCCGATCACTTGGTGTGGCACGGCGACTGAACTTACATGATGAGGTCCTAGCCCTTGTAGCTTGCCCTATTCACCCTAGTGCGTGGAAGGTGTCTTTGCGAACTTCGCCTTGACGGGATTCTAAGAAGTGTGTTTGCCCGTAGGTATCGGGGTTGAATGATCGGTAGCGCTGCCGATAATCGGCGGTGTGTACCGGGCGAGTACCGTTACCCGCCAATCACCCGGCGCCACCAGCTACTTTGCGGCGGCGGCTGTGCGTCCGTCTGAGGAGCTGCGGCGGGTTCGGTAGGGCCGGTGCGCCCCGGCGATTAGCGGGGCTGCTCGTCGGCGGGGGCCTCCAGCTCGGGGATGCGTTCTAACGCCGCCAGTGGACGACGGTTCTCGCGGTTCGCCTCCTGCTCGACGGTGTAGAAGCCTCGATCTTGCATCTAAGTTTGGTCGGCTTCGCTTTGCCGCTCTTCCTCTCTCAGAGCTATGATCTCATCCCCGGTGCGCCAACCTCCGGGGTGATCTCTTCTAAC
>CADDZK010000546.1 GCA_902812425.1 Actinomycetota bacterium | reverse complement strand
CGGAGTGGGCAGAGGCGTTGCCGAGGATCGATGGCCTCCCGACCCTCTCCTTCGCCGCGTCGAGAAGGAGCCGCGCGGAATCCGGCTGCGACAGATCCAGCTCCACCCCTTCGGCCCTGACGCCGGCGGCGCGCAGTTCAACGAGAAGCGCCTCCGGCTCGTCCTCGTCCGACGCCCAGGGCATCTCGCGGTCGTAGGGCTTCCAGTAGGAGAGGACGACGTCGGCGCCACGGTAGGCGAGCGCCCGGCAGACCGCCGAGCCTATCCCCCTCCTCCTCCCCACGCCGGTAACGAGCGCAACGCGACCACGCAACTCACCCGCAGACGAAGACTGAGTGCCAGAAACGGTGGATCGGGCGTCGGACATGGGCTTCTCCTTGAGATAAAGGACGTGAAGAGTTCGGCTTCGCAGAGCCTCTTTACATCAGGAAACCTACGCCAGCGTATCGCCCATGAAGGGAAAGCTAGCACGCCGGGGAGCGCGTCTCAAGGACCATCTCGACCTCGTGGACTACGTGCCCGTAGATCGCCTCCTTATGCTCTTCTGTGTGCGTGAAACCGTGGGCCTCGTAGAAGCGTTGGGCCAGCGCGTTATCCCGCTCCACCCGCAGCACGAAGCTCGTACGGGGCGGGAACCTGTCGATGCCGGATCGTAGGAGGCGAATTCCGATGCCGCGCCCCTGCCTCTGTGGAAGAACGTAGATGGCGGCGAGTTCGACCGTTGTCTCGGAGAGCGGGCGGAAGTCTGCGAAACCGAGGATCTCCTCGCCCTCCGCGGCGACGAGGAAGACGTTCGACTCTATCCTGCGCCCGAGGGAGTCCGGCGAGTAAGACCGGCTTACGAACTCGGCCCGTACGTTCCCTGGGATGGTCTCTCTGTAGGTATGGTCCCAGGTCGTACGCGCCGCGTGCTGAATGCCGTGAACGTCAAGGGCGCGGGCGTCACGGACCTCGACCTGGCCGGTGTCCCTGCTTAAACCAGCTCGCCTCTCGCCACCATCTGCACCTTGCCGCCGACGTGGATGCCCGTCTCGTCGCCCTCCCTCCGGGCCCGCAGATAGAGGAGCGAGGGGCGTCCTATCTCGTAGCCCTGCTCGACCCGCACGTCAACGGAATCGGTACCAAAGTAGCGGTGCTCGAGCAGGTACGCCGCGAGGCAGCCTGCGGCGCTGCCCGTCGCAGGGTCTTCCGGGACGCCGAGGTCGTCGGCGAACATGCGGGCGGAGAGGTCGCCGGAGCCGTTCTCGTGCGGCTGCGGGCAGAAGACATACAGGTTCTTCCCCCCGGCCAGTTCCACGTAGCCCTCCCAATCTACCTTGCACCGCCGCAGGGTATCGAGGCTCTTCAGCGGGACTATGAGGGCTGGAAGTCCTGTGGATACCTCCTGTATGGGGAAGCTGCCGTCCAGATCCACCTCTTCGAGGTCGAGGGTACGGGCGAGCGGAGCAGGATCGAGGGTCGGGCCGAAGGTGGGCTGGAGCTGGCGCATCCAGAGCACCTCGCCGAAGGTCACGGGGATCCTGCCCGCCTCCAGGTTCAGGGTCACATGCTCGACGGGGTCGGCCAGGATCTCCTGCCAGATCACGTACGCCGTGCCGAGGGAAGGGTGGCCCGCGAAGGGCACCTCCCCGCCTGGCGTGAAGATGCGGACGTCGTAGCCGCCGTCACGCTCTTCTTCCGCCAGGATGAAAGTCGTCTCCGGGTAGTTCATCTCCAGCGCTATCTTCTGGAGGGCCGCATCGGGCAGGTCCGCGCCACCGCGGACGACGGCGAGCTGATTGCCGGCGTACTTCTCTTCGGCGAACACGTCCACGATGTAGAAAGTGAGGCTCACGGGCGGCTCCTCTCGTCGCGTGGGTCAGTAGCGGGGCAATGGCCCTCCTGCGTCACCGAGGACGTAGTCTTCGAACATCCGCTTCGCGACCTCGGGGTGCGTCCCGGAGATGTCCTTGTACATGCCCGGGTCGTCTCTAAGGTCGTAGAGCCTGGCCTCTGTCCCGTCGTTGCGGCTCATCATGGCGTAATCCTCGTCCCTCGCGAAGACGTGGTCGTTGTAGCCGAGGGAGAAATGGGGTCTGGCCTCAGGCTCTCCTCCCTCAAACACTACAGAGAGGTCCTGGCCGTCTAGCTCCTGCTGGGGCTCTATGCCTAAGAAGCCAAGGATGGT
>CADDZK010000545.1 GCA_902812425.1 Actinomycetota bacterium | reverse complement strand
CCTTTGCGGCCAGGGGTTACAGCGCTGAAGGTTACGGTCGTGCCCGTGCCGCCAGTCGTCCACCCTGCGAAGGTCGTGCCCCTGATCTTCGTGGCGACCTGTGCGTCCGTGTCGGTCGCGAGGACCGCAACGGGGGTGGAGAGCCCGTCGAGCACGATGCCTACGTCGCCGGCACCGCTCGCTCCAGCGGTCACGGTGAGGGTTACGACCTCGCCGGTCGCGGTCTGGACCGCCTGGTTCATCGAGGAGATGATCGCGAGGAGGTCGATCTCGGGGAAGAGAAGCTGCAGGCCTATGGCCACGCCCTCATCTCCCGAGGGGAGCATCCTCACGCGCCCGAGCCTGTCGCCGGTGACCGGGGTCTTCGGGTTCCTCTTGGTGACGGCCGCGCCATTGACGGTGTCGAGGATCTGCTTGAAGCCGCGATCAGTCCACGCCGTAATGTCGTAGGGATCGCGGTCGGTGTCCGGGAAGTCGTTGCCCTTGGGCGCCCAGAAAAACAGCGGGTCGAAGGACGTTATGTCCTGTCCCGCGGGGATTGGTCCTGCCATATCTGTCTATCCTTTCCGTAGTTGGTTGCGTTGTGAGAGCCCGGCTACGGGCCTCGCTCAGGTGACCTCGGCGCCCTTGAGTAGCGCCTGCACACCTCCGATCTTCGCCTTGCGGAGCTCCTCGAACTCTTTCTGCGTGACCTTCGAGCCCTCGCGGTAGAACGTGCCGCCGACGTCCACGCCGTCCGTGTTGGGCCCGAGCGCCGGGTTGAGCCTGACCCGGAAGACTCTGTTCTCCTCGGCGGCGTTCTGATCGGCTTCCTCCTGGGCCTGCCTGGCCTCCTGGGCCGCCTGCTCGAGCTCCGCGGCGGTCCTCTCCACGTCAGGGGCCGTGACCTGCCCCTCAGAGCCGGTGCCCTCGACCGCGGAGATGTCCACGCCGAGCTCCTCCGCCTTGCGGATGGCGGCGTCGGTCGCCTTCAGTTCGTCGGTTGCCATGCCTCTCCTTTCATCGTTCGCTTGTCTAGCTGGCATAGAAAAAGCCCGTGGAGGCTT
This sequence comes from Actinomycetota bacterium, assembly GCA_902812425.1. Taxonomy (GTDB): domain Bacteria; phylum Actinomycetota; class Rubrobacteria; order Rubrobacterales; family Rubrobacteraceae; genus Rubrobacter_D. The sequence goes on along the minus strand of CADDZK010000545.1, from coordinate 1,125 downwards.
CGCCACACGGGCTTCGCTTTCGTTATGTGCTGCAGCTTCGCTTCCCCTATCTCAGAAGATCACCTCCAGGTTGGCCCTGAAAACGTAGAGGACGTTCTGGCCAGTATCGTCGATCAAGGGGTTTCCCAGGGCGTCTGCGTCGCCCTGCTCGGTAGCGGCTATTCGCACTCTCTGGACGATCTTCTTGAGGAGCCTGTCGGCCCTGAACTCTTCATACCAGAGCCCCCAGAGGCGGCGGCACTCGGCCTTCGCCTCGCCGCGCGCGTCCGTCTTTATGTCGAAGGTAACACCGTCGGGCTTGAGACGGCCCTTGAGTGCGGGCTTGTAGATCCTCACTGCGAAGGGCATGATCCCCGGCAGCTTCGAGCGCTGCGTCTGATCGTCGTAGGTTGCCCCCGAGATCTCCTCCGCGGTAAGCGCCGGGAACTTCCCGCCAAAGATGTGCCTGTCGTGGTCGTAGGCGGCCGCAAGAGGACCTCCCTGTTCCTTCGTCTTCAGGTAGCCTGCGAAGCGCTGCTCGAGCCAAGCGGCGGCCTCGTCGTAGCGCTTATGCTGGCTGAACTCGACGCGGGTCAGCTCGGGAGCTACGCTTGGCTCGCTCATAGAACCTTCTCCACCTCCTCCCTGTAGCCTTCCTCTATGGCCGTAAGCCCTGCGCGATCGTCTGCAGCCTCGGTTATGAGCTTGTAGGGCCTGGATCCACGCACGCTCCTGACGACGATCTTCTTCCCTGCGATCGTGAAGGCGAGAGCCTTCTTCCTCTTCGGGTAGAAGCGAGGTGGCGGCGGCCTGAAGGACACCCGTCCGCGGGAGATCGGGCCGGCGCTCGGCAGGACCTCGACCTTGGTGATCGCCCTTGCCACAGCAGCATCCATCGAGGTGCGGCTCGTCACCAGCGCCTCCACGCGGGCACCTAGGAGCTTGGTTCCTCTCTGTGTCCCCTGGCGCATGGCTGCGTTCAGAAGGGGTGGCAGCGAGTCGAGGTACGCGATCGCGCGGCGCGTGTCGTGGCCGACCTTGACGGTGAAGCCGAGGGAACCTGTCAAGGCGCGTCCTCGACGTAGACGACCAGATCTGCGTCATCGCCTACAGGAGAGACCTTCAGGCCGTTGTAATACTTGAGCA
>CADDZK010000544.1 GCA_902812425.1 Actinomycetota bacterium | reverse complement strand
GTCAAGGCCTATGGCGTCGATCGTGAAGCCCGCTGCAGTCCTAAGGCGGTTGCGCTTCCAGCCCTTGGAGGCGCCTATCTTGTTGACGTCGGGCCGGGCAAGCTCGGGGTAGTAGGTCTCGATAGCAGGAGCCCCGAGCATGTCCGCGACGTTGCCCACGTGGTCGTCTGCCTGATCTTGCGTACCGCAGACGTAGAAAGCGTAGCGCTTGATGCGCCGCGCCCCTAAAGAGACGCAGCCCATCTCAGCGCTCGTCGACTTCGTGAGGCCCCTGCCCCAGATCCCTACGAACGGGTTGGGCCGCACTCCAGGGCGGATAGCCCACACGTGATTCCAGGCATCCTCCTGGTGCGGTGCGAAGGGCAGGATCCTTCCCGCGTCATCCGAGACGTAGCTCGGGAACATCTCGGGGACCCAGAGCCTCCAGTCAGCCTCGAGCCTCTGGCGCTCGGTTACCGCCTCCTCAGAGGGTGGACGGGACCCCTCCAGTACCTCCAGGAGCATCCTGGTGTATAAGTCTTGCGAGCCCGCTATGGAACCTAGCAAGGATCTCCCTCTCGTTCTCCTCGCCGGCGACCGACTCGCGGATCAGGGCGAGCACTGCGCCTGCGAATGTCATGGCCCGCCTCTCGGAGATCATCTGTCTCTCGTCGACCATGCGCCGTCTCTCGGTCTCGGCGAGCTTCCTACGCTGCTCGATCAAGCCGTAGATCTCCTCCCAGGCCGCGTAGTCGAGGGTCGCCCCGTTGATAGCCGCCCTGAGTTCCTGGCGCGCCTCCTCCAGCTGCTCTGGGGCATCATCCGAGCGAGATCTCTCTGCCTTCTCGAAGCGTTTGAAAGCGTCCTTCACGCCGGCGATCCAGCGCCCGCTCTCGCCGCGGTCGACTCTACTCAAGACATCCCCGACTCGCGCATCCAGCAGTGCGACCTCGTCCCGCAGCTCGATGTAGGCGCTATCAGATAGCGCCTCTTCGTAGCGCTCGCTCAGGCGCGCTGGCAGATCCTTCGAGCGCCGGCCGTGCCTGAAGTGCGGGCTGCCTGCACCCGTAGGGGACTTGCCACCGTGGTGATAGCAGACATCCTTGCCTTTCATGGCCCACGCCTCGCAGCGCTCGCCGGGACGTCTCTTCGAGTCGCCGGTACATTGGCGCTCAGGTGGAGGCTTGCCAGGCATAGCTTCGTGATCTCCTAGACTCATGGGGTTGCGCAAGACTCATGGGGTTGCGTAAGCGAGGCCCCGGTCCAGGGAAGATGAGAAAGGGAAAGGAGGAGTCGAGGCCTCAGTCAAATGCGGGAGCCCACCCCGCGATTTAGCGCACGCTCATGGCGGCCTGTCGGCACGCCTGATGCGCTCTCGGGCGCAAACCCGTACGGTTGCAGCTAGGTGGGAGGGACTCGAACCCCCGGCCTGCGGTTTTGGAGACCGCTGCTCTACCTGCTGAGCTACCACCCAAAGGTGCGCGTTGTTTCGGTTGGTCTTACGGCTCTCTGTGTCCGGCCTTCCTCTGGGCACACCGCGCGAAGCCCCTACGCTGTAGCGGGGCGGGCATTACCGGCCTATCGGCCCCCCTGGCCTGCCGGATCCAGCGAAGCTCGGCGAGGCTCCCGCCCCTCAATGGGATCAAGGTTACGCGGGGCGACTGAGGAAATCGGAGCGATCCTTCACGCCATGGTTCCCTACGGGTTCTCCTTGTCCGTAAGCGCCGCCCCTTCACAAGGGTGTCTACTGGTTACATGCGTCCCTCCGAGGATCTTCCCGACATCGGGAAGCAACAAAAAAGCCGTGCTCCCCATCTCCGGGGACACGACCCTCATTCAAAAAGGGACTGTTACACATACCACCCATGCTTGTCAAGAAGCCTTCGCATTTTTAGCTCTGCGACGGCGCTGATAATGCTTCATGCAGAGTCCCTGGCGCTCCGCTTTGTTCTCGCACCCCTCTTCGATGCAGACATCGGGCATGAAGGTGTCCCTGAACTCGAGGATGCGCTCGACGTAGTCGGTGCTGATGTTTGAGTGCTCATCGACCAGCCGGAAGTTCTCTGCTGTCTGTGCCACAGCGTCATCATGCCTCAGGCCCGAGGCGATGAGACGCTGGTAGACGGCGCAGATCTCCGCGTTCTGGCGCTCACCCTCGATCTCTTCCTCCTCGCTCATGAGCTTGGGTGGGACAT
>CADDZK010000543.1 GCA_902812425.1 Actinomycetota bacterium | reverse complement strand
GCCGAGAGCGCGGGGATATAAGGAACCTCAAAACGTTGGAGATTCTCGACCTAAAGAAAGGGGTGTCAGGGCCATGATCAACGGGAAGAGCGCTAACGTAGTCGTCCTGGGCGGCGGCTTTGGTGGGCTCGAGGCAGCTTTCTATCTGAGGATGAAGCTCGGGGACAGGGCGAATATAAGCCTCGTCTCGGACAGAGACTACTTCCTCTTCAAGCCGAACACCATCTACATCCCCTTCGGCCTCGATCCCGACAAGCTCAAGGTAGACCTCAAGAGGCCGACCCACCGCAGAAACATAACTCTTATCAAGGACAGGGTGCGTGAGATAGATCCTGACGCGAAGAAGGTCGGCATGGAGGGCCGCACCCTCACTTACGACCACCTGATCGTCGCCACCGGCTCAGACATGCGCCCTGAGGAGATACCTGGTCTCAGGGAGAACGCCCAGACCATCTGGACACCACGGGAGATGCTCAGGCTCAGGCTCGCCTTCTATGATCTGCTGGAGAAGGCGAGGGAGGGTGAACACAGACGGGTTCTCTTCCTCGTCGCACCCAACAACAAGTGCGCAGGCCCTTTGTATGAACTGGTCTTCATGCTCGACACCTGGCTCAGGCGTAAGAAGGTACGCGCAAATGTGGACCTTACCTGGAGTACCTACGAGCAGAGCTACATCCAGGCCTTCGGTCCGAGGCTGCACGACGTAGTGACAGGCGAGTTCGAGCGGCGCGTGATCGCCGGCCACACCGGCTTTGCGGCCGAGAGGGTGGAGCCCGGCGCCGTCCACTACCAGAATGGCGAGATACTCCCCTACGATCTACTCGTAACCTTCTCACCCTACGTGGCCGAGGTAGCCTATCCGACCCTGCCGGGCGACGAGAGGGGTTTCGTCGAGACCAACCTCGCGAGCAGACAGGTAGTCGGTCACCCTGACATCTACGCCGTAGGTGATGCCGGGAATTTCCCTGTCAAGCAGGCTTTCCTCGCCTTTCTGCAGGCAGACGCCGCGGCTGAGCACCTCTCAGCGAGGATACTCGGAACCGAGCCAGAGACAGCCTTCGAGCCGACGAGCATGTGCGTGATGGAGCAGTTCGACAAGGCCACATTCGCCCAGGTTCCCTTGAGGCTCACGGGCGTCCCGGAGAAGCCCATCGAGGTAGATCCTGAGGCGCTTGAGGCCTACAAGGTAGGCTCCTACGCCGCCTGGCGGCTCGGCAAGAAGGCCCTAGGCTACTACCTGCCGTTCCGGTTTGCGCTTGGCAACCCCTTCCACGCTGGCGTCCCCTGGAAGGGTATGGAGGCAGGTCTCAAGGTGATGAGCGGCCTAATGGCCAAGTGATAGCCAGCAAGAGATTGCGAGGTTCGTAGCGATGACCGAGCAACATCTGTCGGTTACAGAGCGCGTCGTGCATAGGATCGAGGATCACATCGCACGGTGGCGCCGTCAAGACGCTGCCCGCAAGACCGACGCGGCCGAATGCGAGAGGTTGCTAGCGGCGACAATACAGCGTGAGGAAGCCCGCCAGGGTTCGCAAGAAGGTGCCGCCAGTGGGCACCGGGCCGTTTTAGTCGTCGCCTCGGACCCCTTCGCAGACGCACTCGAACACTTCCTTCCGTGGCTGAAAAGGCTTGTCCGCGTCATGCCCGCGAGGGAGAGTGGTGGAAGCACCGGCTTGAAGGGCTCGTGGCCCATCTTCGAGAGGGCCCTCGTTCGCCCGTGCGGAGGTAGGTAACCCGGCATGCTCTTACCGAGGCGGATATTGCTGGCGACCGACGGCTCGGAAGATGCTGCCCTCGCTAGCATGGCCGCCGTCGATCTCGCGACAAAGACGGGTTCCGGGCTCGACATCGTGCATGTCTGGCACAGCGTCCCTTCCACGCGCTTCGAGTCGTTCGTCCGGGTTCAACTCGAACGGGAGGCGCGGGAGCTGCTAGAGGCGCAGAGGGCGCGGGTGGAGAAGTCCGGCGCGAAGGTCGCCGGCATCCACCTGAAGGAAGGCTCTGCGGTGGACGAGGTGCTTGACCTCGCCGAGGGGATCGGGGCGGATCTCATAGTCGTGGGCAGCCGGGGGCGTGGGCCGGTAAAGCGCCTGGTCCTCGGTAGCGTCTCCGAGGGCATCGTCCACCACACGAGCCGCCCCGTGCTCGTGCTGCGCGGCGGTAGCGGGGCATGGCCC
>CADDZK010000542.1 GCA_902812425.1 Actinomycetota bacterium | reverse complement strand
GTGTTCTCCTTGGCCGAGGGGCGTTGCGAGGGACGCATCTCGGGGCGCTTCCGGGGTGCCAACCACCCCTATCGGCGCGGCGACGGCACCTTCATGCCCGACTTCCAGGGCGTCATAGAGACCGACGACGGTGCGGAGGTCCTCTTCGACTACCGGGGTTACGGTCGTGCCTACCCCGTGGGTCGGAGGCAGATAGTGGCGAGCGCCACGCACCTGAGCGACGACGAGCGCTACCGTTGGCTAAACGACTCCTTAAGCGTGGGCGTAGGGGAGGTGCGCTCAACCTCGGAAGGCGAGTCGCCGGAGCTAATCATCGAGTGGTCCGAGCTAGTGTGGGAGCCCATCGAGGAGTAGCTAAGCCGGGGATCGAGCGCCCTATTCACCGAAGTGTGTGGAAGGGAAATTCTCAGAAGTTGGCATGGCCCCGGTCCGCTTATCTACCGCAAATACCCCTGGATACGGGCGCCTCTCTCCGGCGGTCCTGGCCCGTTCGGACCGTTGCGGAGCGGGCTTTCGCGCTGGCGTGGGCTATTCACCGATGTCCTAAGTAACACCTACGCATTCGCCCCCATCTTCACCTCGCAGCTGCTGTCTACATAGTCGTGCTTGTCAGCGGCGTAGTAGTCCTTGCCCTTGCCGCAATAGAGCTTGTCTGGTTGGTGGTCGCCGCCGGTCAAGATGTGATCGCTGCCATCTCCACCGTAGATGACGTCCTCGCCAAAACCACCTCCTCCTAGCCAGTCATCGCCATCGCCCCCGTAGATGACATCATCGCCATAGTCGCTAAATCCGGCGTGGGTATCGTCGTCGTTGCCCGGCCCAGCGTAGATGACGTCGTTGCCATTTCCTCCGTTGAGGGCGTCTTTACCGCCAAGGCCGCGTACGATGTCCTCGCCGTCCGCACCGAACAGCTTGTCTTTTCCATCGGTGCCCAAGAGCAGGCCCCCGCTGGGGCAACCCGGTAGGTCGTTGGTGGTATAAGAGTAGGGTTTTACTGCGCCAGGCTCATTCTTACGATAGTAAGGTTGCGTCCCCTGGCATCGGGCTTCTTCTTCGGAGGCCGTTGCTTCGGTGTGTTCGTGGCCTTCCTTGGTGGTTTCGATGTGTCCCTGATCCTCTTCGTGATCCTTTTTTGGCGGAGTCCCCGATTGTGATCCTGCACAGCCAACCATTAGAAGAACGGCGCAGCAGATCAGCAAGACCTTCACCACGGCTAAGAGGTGTCCTTGACGAATCACAACGCCGCCCCCTTCTCTAGGTATGTGTTATCTGCTACTAGCGCCTCGAAGCATGCCACACAACGCTCCCTGACGCATCTCTCAGGAAGCCGTATTCACCCACCTTCGGGGAAGGTGTCTTCTGGGGAATTCACATACGGCGTGGTGAATAGCCCTGCCTACATACCAGGGATAAGATGTCCTGGCCGGATCGGAGACAGATCTCTCCACACCAGATATGGTGCCATCGACTAGATATTCGTCTCGATGAATAAGGTACGTAGCAAGGAATTGATGCGCTGTTACCATATCCACCATGAGGCAGCTCCCGGCGCAGTGCGCCTCCTGCGGAAGGCAGATAGCCACCCTGGAGACGTGCGTCCTGCCTGATGGCACCCAGAAGCGCGGAGTCGAAGTGACCTTCAGGGAGAGCGTAGAGGGTGGTATACGCTGCCTTGAGTGCGCGTCCAGCAGCGCCCAACCTGAGCAAGAGTAGCCCACTCGATCCGGGATGGTGTAACGGCAGCACGTCGCACTTTGGATGCGAAAACGCAGGTTCGAGTCCTGCTCCCGCAGCTTCAGTAGATGCTCCAGCTTGTCCCCAGGCCCGAAAAGTAGCCACCTGACCCCCAAAAAAGTGGCCACATGACCAATGTACAGAGACCTCCACCGGAGTACGCTCAACGGCGCACATCGCGGCCGGAGACCTCAGCACCTTTCTCTCCCCCGCCCTTACAGAGAGGTGGTCCCCACAGATGAGACGGACGATGCTGTTGATGGCGACGATGGCCTTTACCCTGCTGCTCGCAAGCGGGGTTGCAATGGCCGCCGTCCTGCTGGATCAGGAACAGACCGTAACGACGGGCGGGTTCACCCTCGTTGATGCTAACCAGCGCTTCGCCCAGACTTTCAGGGCCGGCGCCACTGGCAAGCTCAAGAAGGTCTCTGTCTTCGCCGGCTGCTGCA
>CADDZK010000541.1 GCA_902812425.1 Actinomycetota bacterium | reverse complement strand
GGCGGTGGACCTGCTGCTGGGAGCCCCCCATTGAAGCCGCACGTCCTCGTAGCCAGGCTGGACAACGCGGGGGACGTTCTTCTCACGGGACCCGCGGTACGGGCCGTCGCCGCGGGGGCCGGTCGCGTCACCATGCTCTGCGGTCACCAGGGGCGGGCCGCCGCGCGGCTGCTCCCCGGGGTCGACGAGGTCCTCGTCTACGACGCGCCGTGGGTCGCCTTCGAACCGAGGGCGCTCGACCGCGCGGAGACGCTCGCACTGGTCGATAGGATCGCAGATCTCGACGTCGACCAGGCGATCATCTTCACCTCCTTCCACCAGAGCCCGCTGCCGCTGGCCTTGCTCCTACGGCTGGCCGGAGTGCCTTTCGTCGCGGCCACGAGCGTAGATTATCCCGGCTCTCTGCTGGATATCCGTCACCGTATCGGCGACGACGTGCACGAGGTAGAGCGCTCCCTCGACCTCGTGCGTACCGTAGGCTACGAACTCCCCGACGGGGACGACGGCGACCTGGCGATCCGCAGGACCGGCGGGCGACCATCCGAGGTGGGCGAACCCTATGTCGTCGTGCACCCAGGCGTCTCCGTCTCGGCGAGGGCATGGGCGCCGGAGAGGTACGCCGCGCTCGTTGACGCCCTCGTCGCAGAGGGCCGCAGGGTTGTCGTAACCGGAGGCCCCGAGGAGAGGCACCTCACCTCCAAAGTTGCGGGTCCGCCGCGTTCAGGGGTCATCGACCTCGGTGGCGAGACGGACCTCGCCGACCTCGCCGAGGTGATCGCCGGTTCCGATGTGATCGTGGTCGGGAACACGGGTCCTGCCCATCTGGCTGCCGCCGTAGGCACCCCTATCGTCTCGCTCTTTGCGCTGACGGTGCCCCCGGTGCGCTGGCGTCCCTGGCGCGTTCAGCACGTGCTGCTCTACAGGGACGTAGCGTGCGCCGGTTGCCGGGCGAGGGTATGTCCCGTCGAAGAGCATCCCTGCCTCGGCGGCGTCACGGTCGATGAGGCCCTGGCCGCCCTGAACAGCCTCGACCTGGCGGTGGCACGGTGAGGGTCTTTCTCTGGCACGTCCACGGTTCGTGGACCACGGCCTTCGTCCACGGTCGCCACGAATATCTTATCCCCGTGCTCCCCGACCGCGGGGCGTACGGTCTGGGACGGGCGCGAACCTACATCTGGCCCGAATCGGCGGTCGAGATCACACCCGAAGAGGCCTCACAGACACAGGTTGATGTGGTTATCCTGCAGCGTGAGGAGGAGCTGGACGGGCTCGCCGAGCGGTGGCTCGGCGGGCGCAGGCCCGGACGGGAGATCCCCGCCATCTATCTTGAGCACAACGCCCCTCAAGGGCGCATAAACGAGATGAGGCACCCTGCGGCGGACCGTCCCGACCTGACCATCGTCCATGTGACGTACTTCAACGACTTGTTCTGGGACGCGGGCTCGACCCCGACGCTGGTGATCGAACACGGCATCGTGGACCCTGGATACCGCTACACCGGCGAGCTCCCCCACGCCGCCGTCGTCATCAACGAGGCCGAAAGACGCTGGCGGGTCACTGGCACGGACCTGCTCGAACGCTTCGGCGCCGAGGCGCCGCTCGACCTCTTCGGCATGAAGTCCGATGTGCTCGGGGGCGAGGATCTGCCGCAGGCGAAGCTGCACAGGGAGATGGCGAAGAGGAGGGTGTATCTGCACCCGATCCGGTGGACCTCGCTTGGGCTCTCACTTATCGAGGCGATGCACCTGGGGATGCCCGTGGTCGCCCTCGCCACGACCGAGGTCGCCGAGGCGGTGCCGCAGGAGACTGGCGTCATCTCCACCAACGTGGATGTGCTCGCTGACGCCCTGCGCCGTCTCATAGCCGACCATGACGAGGCCCGCGAGATGGGCGAGGCCGCCCGCAGGGTCGCCGTAGCGAGGTTCGGGTTGGACCGTTTTCTTGAGGAGTGGGATCACACACTCATGGAGGTGACGAGATGAGGGTTGCGATGGTCTCAGAGCATGCGAGCCCCCTGGCAACCCTGGGAGGCGTGGACGCGGGCGGCCAGAACGTGCACGTGGCCGCCCTCGCGGCGGCGATGGGTCGCCGCGGGGCCGAGGTGGTCGTCTACACCCGCAGGGAAGACCCCTCGCCCCCCCACCGCGTCAGGCTCGCGCCCCGCGTCGTCGTCGAGCACGTAGACGCAGGTCCACC
>CADDZK010000540.1 GCA_902812425.1 Actinomycetota bacterium | reverse complement strand
TCTGTTCAGTCGAGGAACGAATCCTCGCACCAAATGACAGTTGGGTGACGTAGGATTCAGGCTCAGATGCCGTGTCGTGGCTTGGCACTCATCGCGGAGAAGACCAACAGTAGAAGCAAGTCGAGGAATTGGTACCGAATGAGGACGTACGTTGCGCTATTCAGGGGAATAAACGTCGGCGGCAAGAACATTCTGCCAATGAGGGATCTGATAACCCTACTTGAGAATCTCGGTTCGCGAAACGTCAAGACGTACATTCAAAGCGGTAATGCGGTTTTCAAGCACGATCAAGAAGATGCCTCGCTACTTTCGAACAAGATTGCGGCCGCGATTAAGAAGAGGCACGGTTTCGAACCTCGGGTGCTCCTGCTAGGGTTAGAGCAGATAGAAAGAGCGGTTCAATCGAATCCGTTTCCCGAATCAGAATCGGATCCCAAGACCCTCCACGTACATTTCCTAGCTTCTGATCCGACAAATCCGGATCTAGGCGACCTCGAAAGGATCAAGGGTGATAGCGAGCGATTCGCGCTCAAGGACGGCTTTTTCTATCTGCATGCGCCCGAGGGGATAGGGAGATCCAAGCTCGCCGCGAACGCCGAAAGGTTGCTAGGCGTCGCGACGACCGTCCGAAACTGGCGGACGGTCTGCAAAGTCTTGGCAATAGCGACGGAACTTGATGATTGAATTTCTACGCAAGTCCTGACGGCCGGACCTCGAATAATAGTCTACCCGCGCCTGTCTTCTATATGGGGCTTGATGTCGAGTATGGGTGTGCCGTCCAGCATATCCAGCCTCCTTACTTCGATGTTCGAGTCCCTGATCCCGAGCACCTCTACGACCGACATCCCTATTGGGTTGGGCCTGATGGGTGAACAGGTGCTGAATACACCCATCTCCCTGCCGGTTTGGCCCGACGTTTGCCGGATCAACTCGGGAGAGAAACCCGGACTGCGATGGAAGGCGAAGATCACCACTACGCGCTGGCCCGCTTCGATATCTCGAAGCCCTTCCGAGTATTCCTCATCGATGACGAGGGTGCCCTCCACGTCGGAGACGCTCCAGTGCCGTGGAAGCTCTTGAGCGTCGGTACGGACGAAGCCGATGGTCCTCAACTCGATGCTCATGACAAACCTCCCCGCATCACTCGCGACTCCTTCGTGCATTACACCGCATGAGCGACGGCAAGGAGAGGGCTACGATAAGCGGTATGATGGCCAGGTCCGTCCACCTGAAAGGTAAAGGCCCGATACCAGGCAACCGACTCGCCCAAGATCTGCTCCTTGGGAGTATGAGAGCACCTCCTCTCTCCCAGCTAAGTGCCGAGCTCCAATAGATCGCTCAACCGGGTTTGCGTTGTTGCTCTTAGGAGTTTATTACGGCACGGTTCAAAAGAGCTTAATTGCCAGACCGTGAGAGTTCCGCTTGGCCAAGCTTATGGCGTAGGAGGACGCCACCGCTCGCACCGGAGTCTACCGGGTGTCTAGGTGGAAGGACCATCTAGGAGGTGTTTGCACGGCAGGAATCGGTTCTTGGCGCTTCGCTGCAGTGTTGGCGAAGGAGGGTCTGATAATGCAGCGCGGAGGGGGTCAGGAATCGGGAGGAGGCGCAATACAATCCCCACCAGGACCGCCGACCTCTCAAGTGCCAACACGACAATGGGGACTTTGCCCAAAGTCTTACCTCTCATCGGCGGTCTGCCTCTATGCAGCACAGCACATCTTTATCCAGCACCACAACATATGGACAGGCAAATCCTGCTCCACGACGCCTTGGGAGGCGTTTTCTGGCCCTATATTTTCTGGCCCTATAAGATCGGGGCTATGCAGGCTCCTCCAAACGGACTACTGAGAAGACCCCTTCCACTCACTCGGGTGAATAAGCTTTCCGCAGGGATGTGCTGGGCTTCGATTGATGGCAGCATAGAGGTTGTAGGTCAGGACATCGCGACTACGAAAGAGGAAGCGGAGATGGACGAGCAGCAGGTGCCCAACCTCGAACGGATGGACGAGCAACAGGCCCACCACTTGCTAGCTGAGCTGTTTTCCAGCCTCAGTGCCCAAGCGGAAGACCAGATACGCCACGAGGAGTACACGATGGAGTGGCCTCAGTCAGGAGAGCGTCTGCGGGGCCGCCAGAAGATGAAGGAGTTCCAAGAGGCCCACTCGGGATCGCGGCCTCCTAGGCGGCTGCGCCGCGTGCTGGTAAGGGA
>CADDZK010000539.1 GCA_902812425.1 Actinomycetota bacterium | reverse complement strand
TTCCACCAGGATTTTTCTTGCTTGCTCTCTGGCTGACGCTGTGTCGAGATATCGAACGCCGGACGCGGACCTGCGACCTCATTCTCATCAATCGATTGCTCCGTGGGAGATTGATGGTGCTTATCATGGCCGCCTTCCTGAGGTATCCGCTCCGTCTTTACCAAAGCGCCACGAATTACGCGCTCGTATTCGGCACAAGCGGTCTCTGCATCCGCTCCGAATCCGGCCTCTGCGGCCCGGTACTCAAAACTCCCTCGACCGAACTCTTTGAGCGAGGGTGGTCGGCCGAGGGACTCTTCAAGTCGCAGGTAGTCGAGGGCCCTGTTCGCCAACTCTGCCTTTCTGTGGTTGTCTGAGATCTCTTGATTGTGCTTCTCCGTGGCTGCTGGGTCGTAGCCTTTCATGGCGGGCACCTCGATCCCGCCCAGGGCCCTGTACACCCGCGCGACGAAACCCTCGACATCCTCGGGGACGATGCGAACGCGCACCGGAGAGACCGGGGACCGCTCGCCGAAGGCGCGGTAAAGTGCCGACACGTCGCCCCCGAACCAGCGATCGGTGGGGACCGCTGCGGTCTTGGCGAATTGCTTGGGCGTGGGGGGCTTCTCGCCCCGCTCGGCGCTCTTGACATGGAAGACCCTGGCGGCCTCCCGTACGGCGATCTCCGCCCGCTTCCTTAGATAGCTCTGGAGGTGCTCTTCGGCCCAGGCCCTACGGTATTTGGTGACCGTATCCCTCAGCTCCTCGAAGCCTTCTCTCCGAGAGCCGTGACTAAAGCTGGTCTCTAAGACTAGGCCTGGTTCTATCTCCAGCTCTCGGGTCTCGGTGCTGGTGGGCTGCGGCTCTCCCAGTCTCTCCTCGGCGGCAATGAGTTCCACGAACATACCGCGATCGATCGACGTGCCGAGGTCATCGAGCTCAGCGAGAGTCCGGCTGTGATACTCCTCAAGCCCCGCCATGTCCGTGCGCGAGTACGGACCCTCGCAGAGAAACCATGCCGTGAGGGCGCATCCGTGCCAGAAGCGGAGGGCGGGTCCTAACGTCTCGGCCAGACGGACGTGCGGAAAGGGCTCGGTGATGATTCTTGCGGGATCGCGGGGGGACATTGCCGATCCCCAGAGCTCGTCTATTTCATCCAGCAGGTCACCCGGCAGCACGCGACGGTAGAGACCTTCGCGACGGGGCGAATCGTCATTCTCGGCTCGGAAGAGCACGAACCCGGTATACTCTTCGACGAACCCCCACAGAGGCTCCATCCCGCTCTCCTGATGGGTGTGTACCGCGTCGAAAGCCTCCCAATAGCGGGCTAGCGTCGAGAGGCGCCGCTCCACCGGCGACGTCTCGCCGCCGAACAGCGAGGCGGCTATAAGCCCAAGCTGTTCCTTGCTCACGCCCTCCGCTCCGAGTTTCGCCGTCGTCTCGCGCGAGGCGCCGAGGTAGAGCTTGGTCTCCGGCAGGGCGGTCGCGACGTGCTCGTCTGGGTGAGGCTCCTCGCCCAGGTAATCAAGGAGAGCCAGCCAGTCACCGCCGAAGAAGCCCGATAGCGTCGCCTCGAACTCGCGGGTGAGGGCACGACGGCGCAAAACCTTGCCGTCCTTCTTGGACTTCGCGTAGTAGCGTTGCAGGAGCGGAAGCAGGCGGACTGCCCGGTAGCGTGCCCAGAGCGAGGTCGGTTCCGCTCGTTCCGCCCCGCGTCGGATCGCGTCGGCGAGCGCGACCTTGGTGGAGAGTTGCTCTGGGGCGCGCATCTCGGACCAGCCTGTGCCAGGCTTCACCGCCGACAACTCGGGCCCGACCCCGAGGTCGAGTGCCGCGAAGAAGGAGTCTACCCCCTGCCAGCGGGCTCGCCTCCTTTCCCTGAACTTCTCCAGTTTCTCGGGCGAGTCGTCGAAGGACGGCGGGAAGGCACGGCCCGAACGCAGGACGAAGGGTTCGTAGAACGAGGAGAGCATAGGATCAAGTACCGTGTGCGAGAGCAGGGCCTCGGGGGTGGCTCCTGACGACACAGACCAGTAAGCGTCGGACTCGACCGACTCGTGGAAGAACCTGCCATGTTCCGTCAGGTGGTGCGGGAAGTGCAGCCGGCCCAGCCGCCCGTCGATCTTGGCCCGAAAGGACCAGCTACCCCGAGCTTGCTGCTTCTCTAGGGAGAACAAATCCTCGAGCAGCCGTCTCTCTTCTTCAGTCAACCCGCTCAGGCGCAGCGTCGCCATCCGGCC
>CADDZK010000538.1 GCA_902812425.1 Actinomycetota bacterium | reverse complement strand
CAGCCGAACTACGAGGTGCTGGTGCTGCATCCGGAGAGCACAGTGTTGTGGGACCTCGTGCGCTTCGCAGACCTCGTGCGCCACGACCGCGTGAGCGTCTACCAGATAACCAAGGATAGCATCGCCCGCGCCATCGAGGGCGGGCTTACACCCGCCTCGATCAAGGAAACCCTCAACGCGAACACAGGCAAGGGTCTGCCGCAAAACGTAGAGCACTCCATAGACGATTGGGCGCGGCTGGTGAAGCGGGCCAACATTATCAGGGCCACCCTGATCGAAGTGGACGACCCCACTGTTCTTGATGAGATGACCGCTTCCCGCAAGACCAGGCGTCTTATCGAGAAACGCCTATCGCCCACCGTGGCTATCGTCAACCTGCCCGAGGTGACCGCCAGCGGGCGTGACGATGCCTGGCAGAAGCTGCTGAAAGAGCTAAAAGGTGCGGGTTATTCCGCGCAGATGGCGGAGCAGCAGGACAGCGCTTCCAACATTACCTCGATCAGCGAGGGCAGCCGGAACGGCGTAGACCACAAGGAGACCAGTCGAAGCGAGGAGCACGAAGTCGCTGGAGTGCGTAAGCGCTCGGTGAGTCGCGCCAGGACTGGACCGGGCACAGGAGAGCATCTTGGAAAAGTGGGGCACAGCTAGATGATTGCGGGACTTGAAGGTACACTCGCGAGCATATCAGGAGACCACGCGGTTATTAACGTCAGCGGGGTCTTGTATCGTGTCTTCATGCCAGGTCCCACGCTGGGCACCCTTGGCCGCAATGGCGACAGGGTGCGGGTCTTCACGCACCTGTACATCCGCGAGGACCAGATGGCGCTGTACGGGACCACGGAGGAGCGCCAGCTTCATCTTTTCGAGACGCTGCTAGGTGTGTCCGGTATCGGCCCAAAGGCCGCGCTCGCGATCCTCGGCTCTATGCCCGCGGATGCTATCGAGAATGCTATCGCCTCGGGAAATATAGACTTGCTCACGAGGATACCTGGGATCGGGCGCAAGACCGCTTCCAGGCTTGTGCTGGAGTTGAAAGGCAAGCTGGAACTCGCGGCTGCCGCGAGCGTGGTGGGAAGCTCCAGCGCGGCTAGCGAAGTGGTAGATGCCCTCACCGGGCTGGGCTACACCGCCGCCGAGATCCAGGCCGCCCTCTCAAACGTGCCTAAAGACGAGCCGATGACCACCGAGGAAATGGTGCTCTTCGCGCTCAAGCAGCTGGGCCGCTAAGTCCAAACCGGACCGCAGCCTTCCATGCTTGTCCTGGCATCTTCATCCCCTCGCAGGCAAGAGCTTCTAAAGCGAGTCACCGCGCACTTCGAGATCGCTACTAGCGCGGTCGAGGAAGAAGGCTCCACACTCGCACCTTCGTGGCACATCCCGCCGCTCGATCTTCCTTCCAACTACGCCATAGACCCCGAAGCGCACCCCACCCTCTGGGCATGGCGCAAGGCCGTGGACGTCACCGGCCAACTCGCTGATCCGGAGCACCGCCTGGTGCTCGCCGCTGACACAGTGGTAATCGCCGCCGGGAAGACTCTCGGTAAGCCAGGGACCGATGGCGTTGCCGTTGAAATGCTGGCGGAATTGAGAGGCAAGAAGCACTACGTGGCCACGGGCGGTGTACTGCTAAGAGCGGCTGCCCCCGACGAGCCGCCCCTGCAATTCGCGGTGGTGTCCGCCGTCTGGATGCGATCCTACGACGAGTCCGAGCTATTGGGATATGTAGCGACCGGGGAGCCTCTGGACAAAGCGGGGGCTTATGCTGTGCAGGGTCTTGGTGGGAGGCTCGTGGAGCGCGTAGAGGGCTGCTACTACAACGTGGTAGGATTGCCCCTCTGCGAGGTTCGCGAAACGCTCAGGGCCGCGGGTGTTGAGGTCGGGTCCTACCCGGCTGGTGGTTATTGCGACTTCTGTCCTCTTAAGGCTAATCAATAAAGAGGGCAAACGCCTCGTTGCCCAGCATGCGGCCCCGGCGTGTGAGGGCAAACCGGTCGCCCGTCTGCTCGAGGAGCCCGGCATCGACCAGCCTTGAAATCGGCTCTGGGAAAGCCTCGGTAACAGGCATCCCGAAGCGGCGCTCGAACTCCATCCCGCTGATCCCCTCGTTCAGACGCAGTCCGAGCATCATAAACTCGCCCATTTCGTCGTGCTTGTCCACCGTTTCAACGTCCGCGAGCACGCTTTCGCCTTGCCGGACGCGCTTTATATATTCCCCTGGATTTAGGATCGTCGTATAGCGTTGG
>CADDZK010000537.1 GCA_902812425.1 Actinomycetota bacterium | reverse complement strand
GTGCGATCCTCGCCGTCTCCGACGAGCTGACGCAGGCGGGGATGAAGATTCTCGTTGCCCCGACGACGAAGATGTTGCTGAGCGAGGCCGACCGTATAGGCCCGCTCGTCACCTCGGAAGACGCCGGCGAACTGCGGGCGAAGGCTGAGAAAGCTCTTTCGGGAGCCCCAGGGGTAGTCGTCGGTTCCGGGATGCTCTCCAAGAACAGGGTTGGCGGCGTGGATCCCGATTGGGTCGGCGACCTCGCCCCGCTCGTCGACGCCGTACTGGTCGAAGCCGACGGGTCGCGGCACCGTCCGATCAAAGGCACGGCCGACCACGAGCCGGCCCTCCCCGACGCCGCCACCCTCGTCGTCGCCGTCGCCAACGTCTACGCCCTCGGTATGCCCGTGGACGAAGAGCACGTCCATCGCCCCGACGTCTTCTCCAACCTCACCGGCGTCGCACAGGGCCAGAGCATAACTCCGAGAGCCTTCGCCGTAGCCTTATCCAAGGGCTCGCTCGCCAAGGTGCCGCAAAGCACCAGAACCGCAGTCCTGATCACCGGCGTAGAACCCGGCCGCACTATGTCAGACGCCTCCGTTATCACCCGCGAACTCTGGCGCCTTGGCATCAAGAACGTCGTCCTCACCTCTCTCCCCACCGAGTCACCACCCCGCGTCTGGGTCCCGTAGAGGCCTCCGAACACTCTTTCGCCTGAACCAGATAGCCACCGTACTGTGCTCGTTCAACCGGAGAGCGTACTGAGCGGCATAGAGGTTGTAGACTCTGGCTCGCTTTGCGAGATCCGTCACGACAGGACGAAGGCAATAGTGAGGCGGGCGCCAGCGGTTCCGACGGACGCTTCGCCCCGAGCCTCACGGGACCACTCCACCTCGGGAACCTGCGGACCGCTCTCCTGGCCTGGCTATTCGCGCGCTCGGCGGGGGCCGGGTTCCTGGTGCGCGTCGAGGACCTCGACCGCTCGCGGGTACGTCCGGGGGTAGAGGAGGGGCAACTCGCCGACCTGCGCGCCATCGGGCTCGACTGGGACGGCCCCGTCGTGCGCCAGTCAGAGCGGATGGAACTTTATGAGGAGGCCATCGCCCGGCTCGACGCTGATGGTCTTCTCTACCCCTGCTATTGCACGCGGGCGGAGATCCGGGCCGCGGCATCGGCGCCGCACGGCATCCCGGCCGCCGACCGCTACCCCGGTACCTGTCGCGAGCTGACTAAGGCTGAACGCGCCGAACGCGAGGCCGCCGGACGCCCGCCGGCGCTGCGGGTGCGGTCCGAGGGTGTGCGTGTGATCTTCGAGGACCGTCTGCTCGGGCGCTTCGAAGATGAGGTGGACGACTTCGTGGTGCGCCGCAACGACGGCACTCCGGCGTACCAGCTCGCCGTGGTCGTCGACGACGCCGCGCAGGGGGTGGGAGAGGTGGTGAGGGGGGCGGATCTCGCGGACTCCACACCGCGCCAGATCCTGCTCACCCGCCTGCTCGGCCTCACCGAGCCCGCCTACGCCCACGTCCCGCTCGTCCTCGGCCCCGACGGAAGGCGTCTCGCCAAGCGCCACGGCGCCGTCACCCTCTCGGAGAGGGCCGCCCGTGGCGAGGGGCCGGAGAGGATACGCGCCTGGATGGCGTGCTCACTCGGCCTCGCTGAGGCGGGGGAGAAGCCGACTCCGGGCGACCTGCTCGGCCGCTTCGATCCGACCCGTTTGCCTCGCGAGCCGACCGTATGGAGTGCGGTCTGAGGCGCGCTCTATGGTAACTTTCCTGTGCGCGGTTGCGCCGCAGAGGTTTTGATGAGAGGAGACTTCGTGGACGTGTCCCAGAGGTTCGAAGGGTTGCAGGAGGAGATCGAGGAGAGCTTCGGCGAGAGGATCGTCGCCCTCCGCCGCGAGATCCACCGCGAGCCCGAGCTGGGTTTCGATACCGAGAAGACCGCAGAGAAGGTGCTCGCCGCCATCGACGGTCTGCCACTCGAAGTAGAGACCGGCGTCGCCGAGAACGGTATCGTCGCCACGCTCCAGGGAGAGGGAGAAGGACCCACCGTGGCGCTGCGGGCCGACATGGACGCCCTTCCCATACTGGAGGAGACGGGCCTGCCTTTCGCCTCGGAGATAGAGGGCAGGATGCACGCCTGCGGCCACGACGCGCACACCAGCATGCTCGTCGGCGCTGCACACGTCCTCTCGGGGATGCGCGGCCGGTTGAACGGCACCGTCAGGTTCGTCTTCCAGCCAGCGGAGGAAGGTGGGGG
>CADDZK010000536.1 GCA_902812425.1 Actinomycetota bacterium | reverse complement strand
ACCAGAATCAGCACTGGCATTCTGACAACCCCACCCACAAGGCGTTCCTGTGGAAGCACAAACACTTCCAGGACAGGACCGTGAACATCTGGGAGGCCATCGCCGAGCGCTACAAGCACAACCCGTGGGTCGCCGGCTACAACCCCATAAACGAGCCCGCGGACCCCACCGGGAAGGTCATCATGCCTGTATACAGGCGGCTCTACGAGGCGATCCGGACCATAGATCCGGACCACATCATCTTCCTGGAGGGCAACCGTTATTCCCAGGACTTCCACATGTTCGGGGAGCCCTGGGAGAACGTGGTCTACACCAACCACGACTACGCGTTGCCCGGCTTCATAGACGGCGGGCCTTACCCGGGCGTCTCGCGTGGCAAGTACGTTGACAAAGAGGTCTTGGAGAAGACCTTCCTCGAGCGCAGCAGCTATATGCTGGAGCACGATGCGCCCATCTGGGTCGGCGAGTTCGGGCCCGTCTACCTGGGTGAGGAAGAGGCAGACGCGATGCGACGCCAGCTCTTGCGAGATCAACTCGAGATCTACACCCGCCACGGCGTCAACTGGGCCATCTGGACCTACAAGGACATCGGCCTGCAGGGGGTCGTATACGCGGCGCCGGATTCGCCGTGGGTAGAGCGTATAAAGCCGATCCTGGAGAAGAAGGCTCGTCTGGGGGTCGACCACTGGGGCGGTACGGACGCGGAGGTCCGGCACGTCATGGAGCCGCTAGAGAGGCTCTTCGCCGAAGAGTACCCCGACTACCATCCGTTCCCGTTCGGGACCCAGCGCGAGATAGAGCTCCTCGTGCGCAACATCCTGCTGGCGGAGCCGATGCTCCCCGAGTACGCAGAGCTCTTCAGGGGTGCGGATGAGGCAGAGATCGACGGCCTGATGCGTTCGTTTCGCTTCGAGAACTGCGTAAGGCACCACGAACTGGCCGACATCCTCTCGGAGTACTCGAGAGCGTCTCTCCCCACGGACACCGCCTAGTTCGCACGACGCCCGGCGCTACGCAGAGCGCTGGAGGCGTCTGGAGTACCGGTGAACTTAACACGAAAGGAGCTTTGACTGTGAGCAGCATCAAGAACTCCGTGGGCGTCTGGGCGTTCGGGCCCGCCGTTACACGCTTCGTGCCACCTGGCTACCACGCGGAGGTCGCCGGCGAGGACATGGTCGCCAAGACCCGCCGCGTGGCGGAAGGCCTCTCGGACCTGCTGGACGGCCTGGAGTACCACTACCCTGGCGAGGTCAACGAGGAGAACGTCGAGGACGTACTGGCGGTCCTGGACGAACACGGCATGGACCTGCCCGTCATACCCGCGGGGCTCCACACGGACCCCACCTACAGGATGGGCGCCCTCGTCAACCCTGACCAGAAGCTCCGCAGGCGGGGCATAGATACCCTCAAGCGCGGGGTAGACCTGGCCTCCGAGATCGGGGCGAACTTCGTTATCTGGCCCGGCGCAGAGGGCTACAACTACACCTTCCAGCGCCCCTACGCCGAGACCTGGCGCGCCTTCGTGGAAGGGATAGCCGAGCTCACGGAGCATGCGGGCGGAAGGGGCGTGAAGGTCTTTCTGGAGCACAAGAACTCAGAACCCGCGATGAAGATCCTGATGCAGAACATCGGGATGACCCTCTTTACCATAAAGAAGGTGGAGGACCTCGGGGTGGACGCCTCGAACCTCCTGGTCAACATGGACTGGCAGCACCTCATAATGAACGGCGAGAACCTCGCCGAGTACGCTGAGCTTCTCGCTTCCGAAGGAAAGCTCGGCCACCAGCACGGCAACGATGGCTGGGGCACCTTCGACGACGACAACGTGGTGGGCACCAACTTCTTTGTGCAGACCCTGGAGCTCGCCCAGACCCTGCAGGACATCGGCTACGGCTCGAACGGAGAGCTGATGGGCTTCGACCTCTACCCCTACACCGAGGACCAAGTCGCGGCCGTAAGACGCGCCATCCTGCACTGGGAGTTCATCTGGGATCTGGCGAAGAAGATAGACCGCGACGCCTTGCGCCAAGCAAAGAATGGGGCCGATGCGCTGGCGGGGCAAAGGGCGGTCTACGCGGCTTTGGGTCTCGATAAAGACTACGAGGCGGACATCATCCGGCGCCGCAAAGAGGCCAGGGCCGCCAGGGGCAGCGAGGCGTAGGGAAGTGAGCGTGCTCATCGGCCTCGACGTGGGCACGGGCGGAGCCCGTGCCGTCGCCGTGGATGAAGGAGGGGGCGTCCTCGC
>CADDZK010000535.1 GCA_902812425.1 Actinomycetota bacterium | reverse complement strand
CCTGCGAGATCTGCCGGGTCGGCTACCAGTCGTCTTGCATTCACCGGCAGCCCGGTGCCCCCACCGGCGCACAGGCACAGTACGCCCGCATCCCCCTCGCTGACGGCACCCTCGTAGCGACGCCGGACATCCCCGATGACACCCTCATTCCGAGCCTACTCGCGGCCTCCGACGTGCTCGGCACCGGCTGGTTTGGCGCCGTGGCGGCCGAGGCCGGTCCGGGCAAGACGGTGGCGGTTGTCGGCGACGGCGCGGTGGGGTTGCTCGCGGTGCTCGCCGCCAAGCAGCTCGGCGCCGATAGGATCATTGTGATGAGCCGCCACGAGTCCCGCCAGCGGCTCGCCCGGGAGTTCGGCGCGACCGACATCGTGACCGAGCGCGGCGACGAGGGCGCGGCACGGATCAAGGACATGACCGGCGGGCTCGGCGCGCACTCGGTCGTCGAGGCCGTCGGCACGCAGGAGTCGATGATGCAGGCCATCCGCTCCACGCGGGCAGGCGGTCACGTCGGGTTCGTCGGCGTGCTCCACGACGTCGAGATCCCTGGGGAGGAGTTCTTCTTCTCGCACGTGCACCTGCACGGCGGCCCCGCCCCGGTGCGCCGCTTCCTGCCCGAGCTGATCGACCTGATCTGGAACCGGAAGATCGACCCAGGCAAGGTCTTCGACGTGGAGCTGCCGCTTGAGGAGGTGGCGGAGGGCTACCGCGCCATGGACGAGCGCCGCGCTATCAAGACGCTGCTGCGTCCCTAAGGATCAGCCCGATCCAGGCCGCACCCTAGCCGTCGCGGCGGAGACGCTGCTGGTCCTCCAGGTCCTGCGGGGCCGTCGCGAGCGCGGCGAGCCCCTCGCGATTCTGAACCGATCTCATGAACAAGAAAGGACGTGGAATAAAGATTGACAAGAAGGTTCGGCTCGCCACCGGCCGCGACTCGATTAGGCCCGTCGACTCGGGCCCATAAGCAAAGATAGCCGCAGCGCCGACCAGCCACACAGAATCACGAGAGGAGGCGGCCGATGAGCACGTGGACGAGCGAGGAGCTCGACAGGATCGGAGCAGCGGAAGAACTAGAGCTCGCGTCGCTCAGGCGCGACGGCACGCTGCGCCCTTACGTGACGATGTGGGTCGTCCGGGCCGACGATGATCTACTACGTCCGCTCCGCCTACGGCCTGAACAATCCGTGGTTCCGCCGCGCGAAGGCCAGCGGTGGCCCGGTGCTCTTCCTGGTCGCCCAGGGCTGGTACCTGTGGACCGTGCTTAAGGTCCGACCACGCCTGCCTCTGGCCGGCAGTGCCGCGCTGGTGCTGGTAGGTTTCGCCACGTTGTCCGTGCCGCCCTATGTCGCCTTGATCCTGGTCGCGGCGACCCTCACGACTCTGGCTATACTTGACCGAGGGTGATGCCGGATAACGCAGACGAATTCCACGTCCGGGACTTTTCGGTAACCGGGAAGGACTGGCGCCTCGTTCGACCGACCGGTGGATACACTGAGAGATGGGCCAAGCCGAAATTCTGATCGCCGGGCTGCTGGTAGCCGTCGCGGGCTGAGCGCGCCCGCCAGCTGTCGGTGCCGTTACCGATCGTGCTCGTCATCGTCGGCACCCTGCTCAGATTCGTCCCCAAGCTGCCCAAAGTGGGGCTCGACCAGTTGCAGCTCCAGGCCGTCGTGGGCGGACTCTCGGGGCAGTCGGCGGGCATGCTCGGCGGCTATGCCCTGGCGGTAACGGGTGTGGTCGTGGGCACCCAGCTACGAGCGAAGCCCTGACCTGAGAGTAAAACAAAAGGAGCCCTCGTTGCGGGCTCCTTCGGCACAAAGGCATATTTTGCCAGGCTATCCCTCCAGCAAGAGCGATTCCGGGTCTTCGATAAGCTCTTTGATCCTGACCAAGAAGGTAACCGCCTCCGCGCCGTCTATGACGCGGTGGTCGTAGGAGAGCGCCACGTACATCATCGGGCGAATTTCGACCTGCCCGTTTACCGCTACTGGACGCTCCTCGATCTTGTGCATCCCCAGTATCGCTACCTGCGGCATGGTTAAGATCGGGGTGGAGAGCAAACTCCCGAAGATGCCTCCGTTGGTGATGGTGAACGTGCCGCCACGCAGGTCTTCGAGGGTAAGCTTGCCGTCGCGAGCCTTCTTGGCGAGGTCCGCTATGCCCTGCTCGATCTCCGCGAAGCTCTTTCTGTCGGCGTCGCGTATGACGGGGACGACCAGTCCTTCGTCGGTGGAGACAGCGACCCCAATGTCGTAGTACTTCTTGAGCACCA
>CADDZK010000534.1 GCA_902812425.1 Actinomycetota bacterium | reverse complement strand
GCCGAGCGGACACTCAAGGATGAGGGCGACTTCGGGCACGACCTCCCGGCAGCCGCTTAGCCCGGTCAGTGGTGACCGTTTACAGAGGAGACGCGACGACTGTAGCGCCAATCACACTTAAGAGCAGTTGCTCGGTGGAGCTAGAGAACCGGCAAGGAGGACGCACATGCTCTGAGGGGTAAGAAATCGGCCCCTTGAGCGGTCTTATAGACGAGGGCCAGAAAGGATGCTCACGCGGGCGATGCGCAGATAGGAGGCGCGCCACTTACGGTTCTAGGCAAGAGACAGCGAAACGAGGAGGAGACCTTTGAAGGTACGAGCGAGTGTTAAGCCTGTATGCGACAAGTGTAAGGTAGTACGCAGGCGGAGCGTCTTACACGTGATTTGCGAAAACCCCAGGCACAAGCAAAGGCAGGGCTAAGTCATAGCGCGAACAGCGGACGCGGATCTGCTATGCGAGAAGAGGTCAAAGCCGGGCTTGCGCACGATAGGCGAGGCTACAGTCGGCTTCGCTCCGAAGCAAATCTCGGCGAGCACCGGGATCCACTACATTAATACATCCGAGGAGATAAGAGAGTGTTCTTTAGTCGCCACAAGACCAAGATGGTCACGCCCACCGAGGCCCTTCCCGGCCGGGAGCAGCCGGCTTTTACCGTTCCCGAGAGGCACGCCGTGCTCGGCACGCCCCTCAAGCCGCCCTTCCCAGAGGGTATGAGCACCGCGGTCTTCGGCCTCGGCTGCTTCTGGGGGGCCGAGCGTAAATTCTGGCAGATCGACGGCGCTTACACGACGGCGGCCGGCTACGCGGGAGGCTTCACACCGAACCCGACCTACGAGGAGGTTTGCAGCGGACGAAGCGGGCACACCGAGGCCGTGCTCGTCGTCTTCGATCCGGAGAAGGTCTCATACCGGGACCTGCTCGCGGTGTTCTGGGAGGCACACGACCCGACGCAGGGAATGCGACAGGGCAACGACACAGGCACGCAGTACCGCTCGGCGATCTATTACGCAGACGACGAGCAGCGTAAGGCCGCCGAGGAGACCCGCGACGCCTACGAGCAGGCACTTAAGGGTGCCGGATACGGCCCGATCACCACGGAGATCGCGCCTGCCGGCCAGTTCTACTACGCCGAGGGCTACCATCAGCAGTACCTGCACAAAGTACCGCACGGATACTGTGGCCTGGGCGGTACCGGCGTGAGCTGCCCGGTCGGACTCAGTATGGGTGCGGAAAGCGACGAACTGTCTCGCACCGACGAGGAGTGGCGCAAGCGGCTCTCTATGGAGCAGTACTCCGTGCTGCGCGAGGCTGCAACCGAGCTCCCGTTCACTGGTCAGTACGTGGACACCGACGAAGACGGCCTCTATCATTGCGCCGCCTGCGGTAACCCGCTCTTCGACAGCCGCGCCAAGTACCACTCGGGCACCGGCTGGCCGAGCTTCACCGAGACCGTCTCGCCTGATGCCGTCGAGCTCGTCGAGGACCGCACCCACGGGATGGTCCGCACCGAGGTGCGCTGCGCGCGCTGCCACTCCCACCTCGGCCACGTCTTCGACGACGGACCGAGGGAGGCTGGTGGGCAGCGGTGGTGCATGAACAGCATTGCCCTCGACCTGGAACAGCGCTGAGGCTAGACCGAGAATAGACACTGCGAGGACTCTGTAGGTCCTCGCAGTGTCCTCCGAGAGAACGACCCCATTACCCTAGCACTCTCCCAACTCCCAGGGGAGCTCGGCTCCAAGATCGAGTCGCAGGTGAGCTCGCACCGATTTTGGCATCTGAAGTCCCCGAAACGCTCGTTAGCGGGACGAGGGCCAGCTGTCCCGAAAAAGCGTCCTCAAGCTCGATAAGCGAGTCCCGGAACCCTGTCCCGATAGAGATATCCCGGAACCTGGGAGACCGGACGTTTCAGAGACGACTGCGACGAAGGCCGGGTACGCCGAGGGTCAACTCTCGCCCGGTCACCCGTGCCCTCCGACGGCAGAAGGGGCGCCCTTAATGGGGTCGCACGGAGAGGTATGACTGTGGGCCGTCCGTACACCTTCGCCCGTTCAGCGTCCAAATAGGCGCTTCCACCAGGATTTTTCTTGCTTGCTCTCTGGCTGACGCTGTGTCGAGATATCGAACGCCGGACGCGGACCTTCGTCCTCATTCTCATCAATCGATTGCTCCGTGGGAGATTGATGGTGCTTATCATGGCCGCCTTCCTGAGGTATCCGCTCCGTCTTTACCAAAGCGCCACGAATTACGCGCTCGTATTCGGCACAAGCGG
>CADDZK010000533.1 GCA_902812425.1 Actinomycetota bacterium | reverse complement strand
ATCGAAGGTTTGCGCCACATCTCTGGAGTCCGTGAGGTGAGTTCCGCCCTGACGAACAGTTTCGTCAAGCCGAAGGCCACGCAGTAATTCGCCGAACATATCTCTATTCACCAGAGTGCGTGGAAGGAGTCTTCTCGGAAGTTCGCCTTCGTGCCCTAGCGCACATCGGAGCGGGGCAGCTGGCCTTTTCTTAGCTCAAGTGGGGTAGATAAAGATCGCTATCTTGGGGGATGCCGATTCTCACGCAAGTGGCTAACCTCAAATCATAGTTTTACTTAGCGAGGAGAAAAGGTTGGACTTGCACCTCCCACCCGGCTACCACACCTCCCTGGACCCAGATGTGTTGGTCTTGAGACGAGCCGACGGCTCCCAGGCCGCCATCTTCTGCCACCGAGGTTTTGTGGGAGAAGCAGTGGAGCAAGCTGCCTGGGAAGACTACGGCGAGCCCTGTGCCAGTAGTCATCCTGAGATTGTCCATCCACTCGGCATGGAGAGAAGGAGAATGTCACCTGTGGCTTTCAACCAGATACCACGCATAGCTGATCACGTCAGGAGAAGGGCACATGAGCACAACTGAAAGCTCAAAGGTGAGGGTGCAAAGAGCGAACCTCGACACGGCGGTGCATCTCGTGCAGGACGAAAGTCATTCGAAATGGGCGCACACTGAGGGGGCGCCTGCGGACAAAAGTCTGGGTTTGGTCTGGGTGATCACCTCTTACCCGCTCGTGGCGGCTGGCCTCGAAAAGGCGCTTGAGCACGAGGCAAACGTGCGCATTGGCGCGACCTCCTTCGCCGGAAGTCCCTCTTGCGTGGTGCTCTGCGTAGACGGCATGAGGGAGCGCTTCCTCGACGACATGAGGCGCGTGCGTGAGCTCTATCCGGACGTGCCGCTCTTGGTATTCGCCTCGCATCTGGATCCAGCGCTCGCTCTAGGCGCGCTGAAAAACGGGGCCGCCGGTTACGTGCACGCGGGTATGGAGCGTGAGCAGCTGGCCAAGGCGGTGGAGGTCGCCGAAAACGGTGAGCTCGCTGCGCCCAGGCAACTGCTGCCCTATCTCCTGAGCCAGGACGGAATTCCCGAAGTCGGCGGCCTGACGGTTCGCCAGCGGGAAGTACTGGAGATAGTCGCCGAGGACGTAAGCAACGCAGAGATAGCCAGGCGCTTGTACGTATCAGAGTCCACGATCAAGCAGCATCTGCGCGCCGCTTACAAGCTGCTAGGAGTACGCAACAGGAGCGAGGCAGCGAAGATAATGAGGAAGTACGCTCGAGCCCTCTAGAGATCAGAGAACCAAAGACCGGAGAGCCCTTCTTCATGCCCTTATTCACTCAACCTCGTAGAAGGATAATTCTCAGAAGTCCAACTTCCGCTTTACGGAGTTCTCCTAAGTTCAGTTCAGCCCCGGTCCAACACCTATGATGAGCGTCCTCTGCCACCGATAGCCCCGGACCTACGGCTATGCACCCCTTGGCTTAGATAAAAGATGCTGAAGGCTATGACAGCCCAGAACAAGCCGCCAATGGAACCCTTAAGCCATATATAACCCTCTTGGAAGATAGTGGCCAAGCCAACGAAGAAGACCGCCGCGGGTACCAGAGCGGCCCATACCAGCAACGAGCGCTCACCTGCTCCCAGCGCCAGCGACCCAACAACCCCGGCAACCAGCGGTACCACTAGCACTGTAACCAAGCGGAGGATGGCCAATCCTTCTCCCAACCACCCCACGCTTGCCAACGCACGATCGCCCGGAAGGAGTTCGCCCACGAAGGCTATCAGAACGAAGCTTACCAGGAGTCCTGCCGCCCACCACCCGAGGCGCGTGTGTGGCAGTGAGAGGAACCTCCTCCACAGCGGGGTGGGGACGCGTTGAGTAGTCATGACGACCTCCTCTCCGAAAGGTCTCTATATAGTGCAACTAGATGGTGCCTGCTTAGGTAGCTCCTGGTTTATCTGGGCTTCCTCAACTTCCTCCCAATACTCCTCGGACGTGCCACACCCTACGCTCCCATAAAGCCAAACAGACCAACCAAGATCGCGACCATCAGCACAAAGGCAACCAAAAGCAGTGCGGGCACCATAGAAAGCACTACCAGCCACGAGCGCTCGTGTTCCCCGCTCACCGCACCCCACGTAGCACCTCCCCCAACCAGCGCAGAGAATACCCAGACTATCGCAAAGACCTTGGCGAGTATGCCCGCCTGGTTTATGTCCGGTAGCCCCTCACCCGACAAGAGCGCGGGGACGACGTAGAAGGCCACGATCAACAAAGAGGGACTTGCCACTCCT
>CADDZK010000532.1 GCA_902812425.1 Actinomycetota bacterium | reverse complement strand
CCGTACGCGAGAGGTCGCGAGCGTAGATCAGGCGCCTCCGTGCAACTGCTCTTGGGCCACTGCGACACGGTCTGGCCGCCAGGGATTGTGAAAGAGATGCCGGTCGAGGTGAGAGACGGCGTGATGCGGGGTCCTGGCGTCTACGATATGAAGGGGGGTCTTGCGCAGATGGTCTTCGCGCTGCGCGCGTTGCGGGCGCTCGGTCTCGAGCCCTCCGTCACCCCAGTTGTCTTCGTCAACTCGGACGAGGAGTCGGGAAGCCCGGAGTCGACGCGCCATATCCAGCGCCTCGCGCGGGTAGCGGAGCGCGCGTTCGTCCTCGAGCCCTCGCTCGGACCGCGCGGCAAGCTGAAGACCACCCGCAAGGGGGTAGGCCGCTTTTCTGTGGTTGTCCGAGGGGAGGCAGCGCACGCTGGCCTCGATCCGACCCGGGGGATAAGCGCTATCCTGGAGCTCTCGTACGTTATTCAGGCCCTCTTCGCCCTCAACGATCCCGCCAGAGTGGTCAGCGTCAACGTCGGCACCGTAGACGGGGGCTTGGGCCCGAACGTTGTCGCGCCGGAGAGTAGCGCCCTCGTAGACGTCAGGGTGCCAACGGCTGATGATGCGCGCCGCGTGGAGGAGAGCATCCTCGGCCTCACGCCGGTGACGCCGGGTGTAAAGATCTTTGTGGAGGGCGGCATGGGCCGCCCACCCATGGAGCGGACGCCGCGCAACGAGAGGCTCTGGGAGAGGGCCCGCAGGCTAGGCGAAGTGCTCGGCCTAGAGCTCGAGGAGAGCACGGCAGGCGGCGCCTCGGACGGGAACACGACAAGCCTCTTTACCGCCACCTTGGACGGGCTTGGCGCGGTCGGCGACGGTGCCCACGCCTCCCACGAGTTCGTGTACGTAGAGAGGATGGTAGAGAGGTGCGCCCTGCTGGCACTGCTCGTGATGGAGCCCCCTCTCGGGAGAGGAGAAAACTCGTGAACACTAGGGTTAACACCAAGTACTTCTTCGCCTCGCTCACCAGAATCTCTAACCTGCCCGAGAGTTCGTTCTACGTGAAGCCCTTGCCCCGCAAGTCTTGGAGCACGGGAGACTACGTCGTAGGGGAGGTCGGCTCGCCCGCGAGCAGGCTCTCCCTCGTCGAGCTCTCGACCGGTCGCATGGTCGAGGTTGCGCAAGGCGATCTCATCGTCGGGGCCCTCGGTGCGCGCTACGCCACCCTTGAGACTGTCGGAGGGTGGCAGAATATCGGGAGCGACGGGCGGATGGAGGCGTTGACCGCTGCCGGTCTCTTCGGCAGGTCCACCTCGAGGTCGACCATGCTGCCCCCGCTCCTTACCCTGGCTTACAAGGGCCACGTTCTTCGCCAAGGCGAGAAGGTCGCGATGGGGGACTTCGTGCCTTCGGTGCCCTGGCGCATCCTGGATGTGCCTGTTGTACTGCTCATCGGTACATCCATGTCGGCGGGCAAGACTACCTCAGCAAGGGCCATCATTCGCTTGCTAAGAGAAGAGAGCCTTGCGGTGATCGGGGCCAAGCTGACAGGAGCTGGCCGCTTCAGGGACATCCTCGCCATGCACGACGCCGGCGCGGACCACATCTTCGACTTCGTGGACGCGGGCCTGCCTTCGACGGTCGTCGCCGAGAAGGAGTACCGCGAGGCCTTGCGAAACCTCATCTCGCGCATGGCGGCCGTGGAGGCTGACGTGCTCGTTGCGGAGGTGGGGGCCTCGCCGCTCGAACCCTACAACGGCGCCGCTGCCATAGAGGAGATAGGGGCGAACGTGCGCTGCACCGTGCTCTCCGCCTCCGACCCGTACGCGGTGACAGGGGTGACGGCGGCCTTCGGCCACCTTCCCGACCTCGTGACCGGCCTCGCTACGAGCACACGGGCTGGCATCGAGCTGGTCGAGAGGCTCTCCGACGTAAGGGCGATCAATGTGCTGGATAGGGATTCGCTCCCTACGCTGAAGACTACTCTGGAGCGGACGCTCGGCCTGAATGTGGCTTCCCGGCTGTGAAGGGCTAGCGCCGTACGCGACGCTTACCTGTCTTGCGGTCGGCGGTGGTCTCCTGAGGATGTTGGGTATCGCAGACTTGCCGCTACGCAGGCTGCCTCTCGCCTAAATAGTACTTAGTACAGTTTACTGGGATAGAAGTGCGGTAAATTCGTCTCTCATGTGGTCTTCTCTAGCGGGAACGCTAAGTAGGGCGCCAGTGGTCGGCTTTGTGCTGGGCCAGCCCTTCGGGGCGCGAGGAGAGAATCGCGAGGGTGCATAATCTCTACACTGGCTGGTAG
>CADDZK010000531.1 GCA_902812425.1 Actinomycetota bacterium | reverse complement strand
AGGCCGAAGTCGGTGCCCTTGGGGTAATAACGGCGTACCAACCCGTTGTGGTATTCGTTCGTCCCGTGCTGCCAGGAAGAATAGGGGTCTGCAAAATAGGTCCGCATGCCCATCTCTCTCAGCCGCATGTGCAGCGTGTTCTCGCTGCCATTATCCAACGTCGTGGACTTGCGAGCCTGGCGGGGTAGCGGAGCAAATATGCTCAGTTGGGCTCTGTACGTCTCCAGGGATTTGATTCGAGGTATCTTATAGGCAAAGAGTAATCGCGAAGCTCGTTCGACCTCGGTGTGGATCCCTGTTTTATGCTTGTCTCCGACAATCGTGTCCCCCTCCCAATGTCCAAACTCCTTGCGCTCATCAATGGCGCTTCCTCTCTCATGAATGGACACTCTCTGGGAGATGCGTGTAGGGTGCTTGCTCTTTCTGCCCAGCCATCGCCTCCTCTTTCTATGGCCCCTTGGCAGGTACTCCCATAATCTATTCTCCTTTTGGGCCGGGTCATACAAGTACTGGTAGATCGACTCGTGGTTGATGTAGTCGCCCCTCGGTCGCACTCCTTCAGTAATCTCTTTCTTCAGCCTACCAGCTATCTGCTGAGGAGACCAGCCCACCCGCAGCTTCTCACGCACATACTCTAGAAGATCGGGACGAGTGCGCAGCAGATACTTCTTATGAGAGTTGCGCCTTCTGTGTTGGGTCGCCTTTTCAGCGTAAATGGAGTGGTATATCTTCTTGACTTCTCCTCCTCTGCCCACTTCCACCACGGTATTTCTCTTGAGCTCATCACAAATAGTGGAGGGACTTCTACCCAGTCGTCTTGCGATTTCTCGGATGCTAATGCCGGTGGCGTGCCAATAAGCGAGCTTGTCGCGCTCCTGAGAAGCGAGCTTATGATGGTGTTTCATGGCCGAACAGTCTACTCCATTTTCCCTTACTGTTCGGATCCCATCTTGAACCCAGGACCAAAAGAGTGGTGGAGTCCCAGTCTTTAGGCTTATGGGATCTGGGTCACAGAGGTAAACCAAGCCCCGAACGCTTCAAGCTCGGCATCAGCTGGAGTTGCATGAAAATCGATGAGGGTGCCGTCCACGAGTATTCTATGGTAGCGTCCACGGCTTCGAAAGAAAACCTTGGGCGCATCCACTTTTCTCCTCCCTCGTCGCTAGCGAAAGCCGAGCTAGCGACGGTGAAGCAGCCTTGAGCGAAGCACCAGGCCAAGCAGGGCAAGCCCCGCGGCGCCGCCTGCACACAATATAACCACCGTCGGGAGATCTAAAGCCTGCCCGGCACGAGGCATACCTGTCGTGCCGGGCACGGGTAGGGGTGTGGTCCGCGAGACCGGCGATTGGGTAAACGTAGCGCCACCGCTCGGGAGTGCTGCCGCGGTAGGTCTGGGTACAGTTTCAGAGGTCATAGCGGTGGCGATAGCGGTGGTAGTTTGAGTTGGAGCACTCCCTTCAGGTAGAGATGGAGTGGGGGTCTGAGTAGGAGCAGGCTGGCTCGCTCCTACGGCGGTTTGGGTTGCCAAAGTGACGGACGTGGGGTCGCCTCACCGCCTTCTTGAGCGGACACAGGCTCATAAATGAGGGATTTTATTTTCCCTGCTTCAATGAGAGCATCGGCCTTTACGTCCTGCGAAGCGAGTCCCATGCTTCGCAAAGTATCGCTAGACTGCCTCTCTACCCAGGAGGTAGTGCCGTTGACCACCTCAACGGTACCCAGAAGTTGCGTATGGTAGTTATCGGCTGCGTACGCTCGGAGTGTAGCGCCTATCTCATCTTTGCCCGTGTAGATCTCCGTCGCGCCCCCCGCCTGAGCGGTATCCACGATAACCACGGCGTCGTCAGCCAGCAGAGCCAGCGCTGCGCCTGTATCACCGCTGTCCAGAGCGGACACCCACTCTTGCGCCACCACGGGTTCAGACGGCTGGGCGTAGACGTGGTAGGGTGCCATACTCAGCCCGAGTATGCCGAACCCGGTTAGGAGCACGGTTAGGACCGGAGCCAGTTTCAAACCCACCCTCCGATACCTGCATAACACTTGGTTGGTGCTTGGTAGCAGCCCACCAATCTAGGTAACGGCTTACCATGGATTTGCTTTTCACCTTCGAAAAGTTATCTACACAGTTTTTCCGACGATCGCGGGCCTGTGAGATCCGCCTTCACGCAGGAGATTTTGCCACACAGAGGAGGAACTGTGCAGATAATAGGAGTTATCTACTGTGATTATCAACGCTGAGCCGGGATAGGAAGATCAGGCTTATGCCTGTTCCGCTATTGTGTTACAATATTTGTCGAACGTCACTGCGCA
>CADDZK010000530.1 GCA_902812425.1 Actinomycetota bacterium | reverse complement strand
TGACGCGCAGATCGGCTGGATGATCGACTACATCAGAAGCCGCTATGGCGACCCCAACGCAGCCTGGGCCCACTCCCAGTCGACCGGCTGGTACGGGCGCGGCGGCATGGCCATAGGCGATCAGCTTATGCGCATAGGAGAGGACGGCCACGACGAGGTCGTCATCCCGCTTGGGGACCGGAGGGTCGAGCGCCAGGTCAACCAGCTCTTCGGGATACAGGCGCTGCGCGAAGAGGTTGCGGGACTGCGTCACGCCATGCAGTACGAAGGCATCCTGGTCGACCGCTACGGTGCGCCGGCCGAAGAGACGATCGCGGAGGGCTATTACAACGCCCCGAGGCGCTACATGAAGAGCAGGGAGGCTAGAGGTGACGTGGAGCGACACATAGATCGCAGGGACGAGCTCGAGCGGATCGCCGGGGGTGCCGGATGAGCCTGCTATCGCTCACCGACTACAAAGACTTCCTGAACGCCTCGACTGACCTCGAGCTCTACATGGACGCCAGGGGCAACATCATGCTGGCTCCGGACAACCTCTGGCCGAACCAGTACGGCGTCGAGATGGGCATCGACGACGAGCCCTCCGAGTGGGATCTCTCTGGGGTGCCCGAGAGGATCGTCGCCAACCACTTCAGCCTCACCCAGCCTGGTGCTCCCAAGCGCTCGACGCTCGCGAGGCAGACGGTCTCTGCCGTCCCCGTCCCCGAGGGCTCCTACGTTCAGCAGGGACCGTGGGCTCCCGGGGTAAAGGGCATCGTCACGATCAGGAATCGCAAGCCGCTCCCGCCCGAGGTCGAAGCTATCGCGAACACGAATCGGGGCTTCCGCGACGGCGACTACGGCTACGCCTGGGGCCTCAAGGGCCGGTGGGGCAGGACGACGATCACGGCCTACCGCTACTTCCACCTGAATGCCAACCAGGTGCCGCTCATCCCCGTCCCCGACTCGTTCTCAGCGGGATCCACCCACTGGGAGCTCTACATGACCAGGAGAGGCGGCGGCGACGATACCGGGCGTCGTCAGCGCTCCGTCCCGATCAGGGACCTGGACCCCGGTGGCACCTACACGCTCATGGCCCCGTGGCGCAACCGCGGGCGCGCTCCGGAGTCCAATCGCTCAGGGATCGAGCCGAGTCGCCTGGTGAGGCACCGCGACTACAGAACCCGCGACTCCAACCACGACACCATGGGTGGCAAGTGGCGCCCGACCATCGTTATCCAGAACGAGCGCGGTACGTCTCTTGCCGGCCCACTCGGCAAGGCGCTGGAGATCAAGCCGGACATGGTCATGAAGAAGGTGGCGGGTCCGCCCCCTGGTGGCCTTCCTCAGCCCGAGCAGGTCCAGGCAGAGGCCCAGGCCAGGCAGGAAAGAAGACGTGAGGGAGCGCGCCCCTCGCCGGAGGAGCTCCGTCCCCCCGGCAAGGCACAGAACGCGCACTACCATGGCGAGGAGCTCGACTTCGAGGAGTCGGCCCTCATCGACAAGATCTGCGCCCACCGCCGCGCCAACCGCGGCCGGAACCTTCTCCCGAGTCAGATCCTCAACCGCGCAGCCCACCGCAAGGTCATGGGAGGCAGCCGGCCGGCCGAGAGGCTCGCGCGAGAGGAGGGATATAGGGGCTCAGATCTCGCTGTAGAGCATCTCGAGGGTGAGAGTGCCGGCGAGGCCTTCCAGGTTGTAAGAGAGGCACTGAAGAAGCGCTGGGTGTCTGTGGGCGTCGCGCGGGATCCCGAGAGCGGCCACTGGGTGCTCCTCTCAGGCGAGGCGATCCTCGATAAGGACTACGACACAGACGAGCTCTACTGCGAGCACATCCTCGATGACAACGAGACGGTCCTCAGCCTGCCGATGGGCGAGGAGGCCCCACTCACGGCTGACGTAGCGGAGCTGCCGCCCACGCCGATGCGCATCGATCAGGGCTGGGACAACGTCCAGGGCCAAAGCATGCGCTTCTCCGGCTCGAATCAGTACCCGGCGATCAACACGGGCTTCGCCAGGTGGAACGCCCTGGGCGCTCTCAACATGACGCGGGTCTCGAGTGGCGCCGAGGTCACCGTCACCATGGGCTCGCTCCCCAAGGGTATCTACGGCAGGACCTACTCGAACGGGCGGATGATCCTCAACGCCTACTACTTCGCGAGGGGCACGCAGAATGCCAACGAAGCGTGCGTCTGCCACGAGGCTGGCCACTGCATCAGGATGGGCCATGTGCAGGTAGCATCGGTGATGAACACGCCGATCGTGGTCAACGGCAACAACAACCACAACTCCCCGACGAGCTACGACGTCTCCGAGTACCGCAGGATGTGGGGC
>CADDZK010000529.1 GCA_902812425.1 Actinomycetota bacterium | reverse complement strand
AACCGTGGCCGAGGCCCATCTCAGGACGGGAGCGGTGGCCGATGAGATCGTGGCTCTCGCCGATCAGCTGGAAGTAGACTTGATCGTCGTGGGAAGCCGCGGGCTGCGTGGCATAAGGCGCGCCCTCGCAGGCAGCGTCTCCGAGACCATATTCCGCCGCGCCCGCTGCTCGGTGATGGTTGTGCGCGCGAAAGGCGGCAACGGACCACGCTGGCGCGGCGGCCATCGAGCGGGTGAGGCGAGCGGCCTCCCAGGCGATGAACCGGGCGGCCAGCGGTTTAATGCCGCAGGCGAAGATGTCGACGGCGGGGCCACGGGCAACGCGTTCAGTTCACGATAACTCAGATGCTCCGATGCGTTCAATCCATCCATGTACGGTTGATCTAGCTGAGTTCTCATGGAACCCTCTGGGTAACCGGTGAAAGAGTATTGCAGGGGCATGCACTGATTCGAGAGAGCCGACGAGCAGACTCGAGCCGCTTTTCTGCTCGTTACCACTAGTAACTCAGGCGTTGCGGGGGTTTGCAGGGCGTTGCAATGATGCATTCTTAGGCCGCTTACTTTTCTCTGGTTTGCCCCATGTTGCACCGTATCGCGCTCCCGGTGATATCAAGAGTTGCAGGTGACGTGAGGCCTCCGTCGCAATCGCTGCGACCGTCGGTTTTCCTCTAATTCCCGCCCGTCGCGCTTGGCGGTCGCATTAGTCCGAGAACCGGGGACACCGTAGGTGAGACGCCCTTCGGATTACGTCCTTGTGAGCGAGTGGACAGAGAGGATCAGGAGCACCCCTGACCGTGCAAGCGGGTTTTCTCAGTGAGAACCGGCCGTGACCGGGCTCTCACTCGGTCCCTGGGCCGTCTCGCGCATCAGGGCTATCGGTACAAGGGCCAGAAAGTAGACGGCGGCCACCATGATGTAATTGTAAGTGAAACCGAAGTGCTGGATCACGTAGCCGGAGACGGAGCCGACTATGGTCCCCGAGATGCCCAATCCCACGCCTATCATTAGCCCCATACCGGAAGAGGCCGCCTCAGAGACGGTGTCTATAACCGCCGAGTACAGCACCGGGTAAGGCGAGTTGCGGAAGATGCCCCACCCGAGGAGGATGATCCATGCCGTCGTGGCGCTGCTGATGAAGATCAGGGCCAGCGCGGAGAGCGCCAGGCCGACGGCGAGGATGCCCAAAGAGAATTTGCGTCCTTTGTGGTCCGAGACCGTGCCCCACACTATCTGGCCTATCCAGCCGGTCAACCCGCTGGCCCCCGAGATCACCGAGGCCGTTGCGAGCGACATGCCCGTCTCGCGGGTTAGCTGTAGCGTCAGGAACGAGGCTATGCCGAACTCTGCAAACAGGAACAGGAAGTTCATCAGTACCGCCAAGCGAACGTTGCGGTAGGATAACGCCAGTTTGATCTTGCCCCAGGGGTTCTCCCACCCCTCTCCCTGGACCTGGTCCACGGGCAGCGAGGGTGTCATCTGATGCTCCCTGATCCAACCGTTGACCCGCTCCAGGTTCCTACGCCTGGCGAGCACCAACTGGAGGATCATGATTGGGATGGCGATCAGGGGGATGAGGAAGAAAGCAGTGCGCCAGGTGGCGACGGTGAGGATGGCGCCGATGAGGAGCGGACCGAAGAACTGCCCGATGGGGAAACCCGTGTGATGCGTACCTACGGCGAAGCCCCTATCCTCCTTCTGCCACCACTCCCCGACCATCGCCACGTTGACCGGCTCCATCGAGCCCGTGCCTAACCCCATCACGATCCGTAAGGCCTGGAGCTGTCCTACGGTCCGCGAGAGGCCCGTCAAGACGGCCCCTACTATCGCCACCAGCACGCTCACGCACCACATCCAAGCTCGCCGGGGACCGCGGCCCGGGCTATCTCCCAGGGTGCCAAGGACAACGCCGCCGATGGCGGTGCCTGCGAAGCTCAGGGAGACCAGGAACCCGCCCTGAGCGTCGCTCAGGTGAAACTCCTTGAGTATGGCGGGAAGGACTGTGGGCAGGATCACCCGGTCCACCGAGGTGATCAAAATAGCCCCGGTGGTTACGACAAGCATCCACCACGAGACGGAATGCCCTCGCGGGATGTACCGCCTGATCCCCGTTGCTTCGCCGCTAGCCATAGAAACTCCTCCTTCTTAGACCTGACAGGTAAACTCCGTCGCTCGATCCGTCACTCATCGAGGCACGAGGGCGACGGCCCTAACCGGCGAGCCAGAACCACCTTTGATCTTTAGCGGCAGCGTGAGAAAGAGGCAGAAAGGCGGCAACCTCTCCAGGTTCTTCAGGTTCTCAACGATGTACACCTCCT
>CADDZK010000528.1 GCA_902812425.1 Actinomycetota bacterium | reverse complement strand
CTGCGGGCGAGAGCCGTAGTGGGCGCCCCTGCGCTTGGGGTCCATCCCGACGAACCCGGCATACCAGCCGTCGCCCAGAACGGCGCCCAGGGCATTCCGGCCCTCCACGAGCAGCCCGGTTACGTCGTAGGTCTGGTACTGGATGCGGCGCCGATAATCCGTCCAGCCGGGGGCGAGGACGTGCTCGCCAACCCGCTCGCCGTTTACGTACATCTCGTAGAGGCCACGGCTCGCGGCGTAGAGGCGCGCCCTACGTACCGGCTTCTCCAACCGGAACTCCTTGCGCACGTACGGACTGGGTTCGAGGCCGGGGCCAACGTCGTCGTACTCGTCCCCTGATGGGGGCTCGAAGTCCTCGGGAGGGCCTTCTCCTAAAGAGATCCAGGTCCCCTCCCAGTCCGATCTTTCAAGCAGGCCCATCTCGAAGACAGCAGGCTCGCTATAGGACGAGGGATTCCCCGCCCCGTTCCACACACGCACTTTCCATACGCACCGCGTGCCCGATCGCAGCGCCTCACCCTCGTATTCGATGCCCACGGAGCGGGCTGACTCGACCCTGCCGCTATCCCACAGGAGATTCTCCTCCGTTTCAAGGTTCTCCTCACTCCGTGCGATCAGAACCTGGTAGGCTGACTGTACCTGCCCTCTCTCCTCCGACACGAGCGCCCAGCTCAGCCTCGGGGAGCGCTCATCGACACCAAGCGGGTCCACGCGATATTCGCATTTGAGCCCTACGGGCCTGAGTTCTGAGTCAGTCATCTGTCAGGCCTTAACACGCTCGCGTACCCGGCGGGCGCTACGCTCTTCCTCGATCTCCGCCAGCGACTTGCCGGCCGTGCTAGGCATAAAGAAGAAGCCAACCACGCCGCTGATGAGGAGGAAGATCATGAGGATAAGGGCGACTGGTCTGATGCTCAAGCTCGCGAGCACGGGCACGAAGAAGCTCCAGATGCCGAGGAGAAGGCGGGCAACACTGAACGTGAGTCCCTGCGCCGTGGTCCTGAGCATGGTGGGGAACAGTTCCTGCGACCACGTCTTGTAGAACGGTTCTCCCGCGAGCGCAGCCCCGGTGCCGAAGAGGCCGATCAAGATGAGAGCCGTCGCCGTGTTGAAGGGTAAGATGAGCAGCTGGCCGACGGAGACAACGTTCATGACGGCCCCGATGCCCCACATGGTGCGGCGGGCGCGGTCGCTTCGGTCGCTGAAGGGCATGAAGATCAGGACGACGAACACCAGAGTGATGACGAAACCGGCACACGAGAGGGCGACGCTGGCCGCTTGGCTCTGCGTTCCCAGGGTTTTGAGGATGTAGGGAGAGAAGACACCGAAGGTCCCGGCGGCCAGGTTCCAGAACAGGTACACGATCGCGGTGAACACCATCGCCGCTAGCGTAGGGCCGGAAAGGAGGCCGCGCAAGCGGCTCGCCGCCAGCGGGTCTGCCGGCACGCCCGCCTCTTCGGGCTGTGCTTCCGGGTCGGTCGTTGGTGCCGTCTCGCCAGCGCCCGAGGCGGCGGTCCAAAGGGCGGACTCCACCATGCCGCGTCTGAGAGCCCACGTGACTATCGCGACCACGAACAGGTGGGCGAAGACGATCCTATTTCCGAGCACGTTATACGAGGAGAGGGCGAAAGCGAGCACATATACGACTATCGGGCCGAGGCTCCAGGCCACCTGGCTGAGACCCATGAGCTTGCCGCGGGCCTTGCTCGGTGAGAACTCTCCAATCAACGCGAGCGAGGTCGGCACGTCGGCGCCCACCGCGACACCCACTATGAAGGTCCCGATGAGGAGCATCGGCAGGTTGACAGAGAAGACGATCAGCAGCGTGCCCAGGCCGTAGACGAGCAGGTCATACTGGTAGATGCGCTTGCGGCCAAACAGGTCGCCGAGCCGTCCCCCGACCAGGGCTCCGACCGCAGCCCCGAAGGCGTTGGGGCCCAGGGCTGCGAGCAGCCCCACGGTGGTGCTGCTCATGTGGAGATACTGTTGCCACAGCGCGAGGCCCGCAGCGAGGGCAACGATGGACCCAGCGTCCAGATATGACGCCATGCCCGCCAGGACGGTCCACTTCCACTGCTGGCCCGTGACTCGGTTATCGTCGTGTTGTCTGTTTACATCCGCTTCCGAACTAGCCATGATCCAGGTAAACCTTCCTTTTGGGTGCAACTACCTTGACGTCCCTCTTCCGATCTGCCAGCCGACCCTGCTCGGTTCTTTCATACGGTTTGCACAGCCACCCCCAGGTCCTCCAGAGTCTTCACGTGCGCCTGAGGGGCGTCGGCGGTCATCACCAGGGATACCTCGGAGACGTGCGTCACCACACTCAAGCC
>CADDZK010000527.1 GCA_902812425.1 Actinomycetota bacterium | reverse complement strand
GCATGAGACCAAGCCCCTCCACCCCTGGCGACTCCTCGGAGGCCTCGAAGATAACCTGCAGCGCCACGCACACCCCTAGGAAAGGCTTGCCCGACCTGAACGCCTCGGTGCACGCCTCGTCCATCCCGCGGTCCCTGAGCTTCCTCATGCAATCCCCGAATGCCCCGACGCCGGGCAGCACCACGGCGTCCGCCGCGAGAACCCGCTCCGGGTCCGGCGTCAGGTCCACCTTCGCGCCGACTTTTTCGAGCGCCCGCGTAACAGAGAGAGTATTCCCCGCATCGTAATCTACGACCGCGACGTTCATGGCATCGAGCGTCGTGGAGGCAGGACTCCCAGCCGCACCAGGTCCTCCCTGAGCTTTTCAGCGTCCACGAACTTTACCGCGATGAACCCCAGATTCTCCGCGGCGCGGATGTTGGGCTCTCTGTCGTCTATAAAGACGGTCGTTACGGGGTCCAGGTCGGTACGTTCGACGAGTACGTCGTAGATCGCCCTGTCCGGTTTTATCGCGCGCTCCTCTCCCGAGATGATGATGTCGTCGAACCAGCCCAGGAAATCCCAACGCTTGCGGGCACGCGGGAAGGTCTCGGCGGACCAGTTCGTGATGGCATACAGCGGGTGCCCTTGCTCGCGTACTTCCTGCAGGACGCATACGGAGTCTTCGATGGGTCCGCCGAACATCTCGTCCCAGCGTCCGTAGTACGCTTCGATCTCCGCTCCGTACTCGGGATATTGGGAGAGCAGCAGCGCGGTCGCCTCTTCCATCGTACGGCCCCTGTCCTGCTCGCTGTGCCATTCGGGCGTCGCGACCGTGGATAGGAAGTCATCTACCTCTTCCTCGCTGGCAAAGATCTTCCGGTACAGGTGCCTGGGATCCCAGTCTATCAAGACGCCACCCAGATCGAAGACTACCGCCTCGACGCCTTCTGGACGGGCATTAATCGAGTACCCCCTTGGTTGAAGCGCTGCCTGATGCGCGCGAGGTGATGCCCTCCCTGAGGGCGACGGCGAGCGCTTTCACGCCCGATTCGATCTTGTGGTGGGCGTTCTCGCCGTAGTGGCAGTTGAAGTGGAGGGTGAAGCGTCCGTACTGGGTGAAGGCCCGCAGGAACTCGGGGAAGAGCTCGACGTCGAAGGTCCCTATCTTCTCGGGCATCGGGCCGAGGTTGCAGGTGAGGTGGCTACGCGCCCCGAGGTCGACGACGGCCGTCGAGAGCGCCTCTATGAGCGGGGCGCTCGCGTCGGCGAACCGAACGATGCCGCCCCTCTCGCCCAACGCCTCGTCGAAGGCGCGTCCGAGCACGAGCCCTGTGTCCTCGACCGTGTGGTGGTCGTCAACCCACGTGTCGCCCTTGGCCTCTACCGTGAGGTCCATGCCCGAGTGGTGGGCCAGCAGGTGCAACAGGTGGTCGAGGAATCCCACACCCGTCGCGACCTCGGTCCTTCCCTCGCCGTCCAGGTCGAGGCTCACCCTGACGAACGTCTCGGCGGTCTTGCGCTCAGCACTGCCTTTACGCGCCATCTTCCTCCCGAATCTCTAGCATTCTCGCGGTCCTAGCCTCTATCCGCGTCGTGACGCTCGCTGCGTGGTTCTCGAAGCCTTCGAGGCTGGCGAGGCGCTCGACGTGCGGTCCGAGCTCTCGCAGGGCTTCTTCTGTGAAGTGGATGTAGTTCGTCCTCGCGAGGAAGTCGTGGGTACCGAGGGCCGAGGCCCACGTCGCCGCCCCGCCGGAGGGCAGGGCGTGGGAAGGACCCGCCGCGTAGTCGCCGAGCGCGACGGGGCTGAAATCCCCGAGGGCGACCATGCCGACGGCGTCGAGGTCCTCGAATACGGAGGCGGGGTCGTCCGAGATCACGTGCGCGTGCTCGGGGGCGTAGCGGTTGCTGATCCTTGCTGCCTGCTCTATGTCTCTGACGAGCACGAGGGTCACGTGCTCTGCTGGCTCACCCGAGAGGAGTGGCTCGACGCCGGAGATCAGAGCCTCGCTCGGCGTGAGCAATACGGCGGAGGCCCCGGAGAGGTGCTCGGCCTGGGCCATGAGGTCGCTGGCGACGCGCCCGGGGAAGGCGCCCGCGTCGGCGATGACGAGCACCTCGCTCGGTCCCTGCGGCGCGTCGATGCCGACGATCCCGAAGACTTCGAGCTTCGCAGCCGTCACGTAGTCGTTGCCCGGACCCACGACCTTGTCCACGGCCGCCACGCTCTCCGTCCCGAAGGCCATCGCCCCAATCGCCTGCGCGCCTCCGACGGCGTATACCTCTTCGAGGCCGAGCAGGCCGGCGACGGCGAGCACTTTGGGGTCGGGTCACCCGTCAGGTCCTGGCGGG
>CADDZK010000526.1 GCA_902812425.1 Actinomycetota bacterium | reverse complement strand
TGCGCATCCTGCCTGCCCGCATCCTCGGCAGCGCCGTCGGCGGCATTATCCTCATCACCAACATGAAGACGTTCCTCGAGGCCATCGGGGTCGGCGGAACGTCAGCCATAGTGATCTACATCCTCATCGTGGCCGTCTGGGTCGCCGCCGTCGCCTTCTCCATCCAGGTCAACCGCCAGGAGAGGAGGAACGCAATTACAGCAGAACCCTCCGCGAGCCGAGTCGTCTGAACCCGCGAATATCGCTGATCCGCGGCGGGAGTTCGTAAAAAACTCCCGCCGCTCACTTGACACCACACACCTAACATTTTAAAGTCGTGAATGTTTGTAAAGTAAACAATGTTGATAGACAAAATAATAAACAGGAGGTTCGGGTAGGTGAAGAATTTCTTTCTAATAGCATTAGCTGGCGTGATAGCGCAATTGGTGGACGGGTCTCTCGGGATGGCTTACGGAGTATCGTCTACGACGGTGCTCGTGGCGGCAGGCATCGCGCCGGCACTGGCGTCTGCGAGCGTGCACATCGCGGAGGTAGGGACGACGTTCGTCTCCGGGGTATCGCACTCGAGTTTTGGAAACGTTGACTGGTCCAAGATCGCGTGGCTCGCTATTCCCGGTGGTATCGGGGCGCTGGCCGGGGCTTTGCTGCTGGTCTACGTATCGACGCTGGAGGCTACGGCTGGGTACGTCGAGCCCGTGGTCGCTGTGTTCCTCTTCGTCCTTGGGGTCTACGTTCTGAGCCGCTTCGCGTTCAGGAGGACAGAGCGCCCGATCGAGGTCAAGCCCATCTCTCCTGCGTTCCTGACACCACTGGGGTTCGTGGCCGGGTTCCTCGACGCCTTCGGCGGTGGTGGCTGGGGTCCTGTCGCGACGCCAACGTTGCTCTCGTCCGGGCGTATGGAGCCGCGCAAGATTATCGGCACCGTGGACACCAGCGAGTTCGTGATCGCCGTGTGCGCGAGCATCGGCTTCCTGTTCGGACTG
Organism: Actinomycetota bacterium; assembly: GCA_902812425.1. Taxonomy (GTDB): domain Bacteria; phylum Actinomycetota; class Rubrobacteria; order Rubrobacterales; family Rubrobacteraceae; genus Rubrobacter_D. The sequence continues at coordinate 1,354 of CADDZK010000526.1, read as the reverse complement.
AGCTTCGCCGAGGTGCCATGGACGATAGTGGGCGCCCTGCTGCTCGGCGGGCTGGTGGCGGCCCCGATCGCGGCCTACATCGTGCGTATCCTGCCGACGCGCATCATGGGCACGGCGGTCGGCGGGTTCATCCTCGTCGTCAACGCGAACACGTTCTTCGATGCTGTCGGGATCGCACCGAGCGTGGCAAGCGTGCTCTACGTACTACTCGTCGCGGTCTGGATAGCGGCACTCGCCTTCGCGGTAGTGGCCATGCGCAGGGACCGGCGGGCCGCGGCGGAGCAGGCCGCCTAGAACTCCGAAGATTCCGAGATAGGAGGCGGCGGGGACTACGGTTCCCGCCGCCTCCTCTTGTGTGCGGTAGCGCTGTGAGGGATCAGGCGTCGCCGCGTCTGGCCGCGCGTTTTGCTGTGTAGCGGAGCACCTTCTCGTGCGTACCGCAGACTTCCATGGTGCACCAGCGCCGGCTGCGGTTCCTGCTGGCGTCCAGGAAGAGCCAGTGGCAACCGGCGCAACGCTTTAGCCGATCCAGGCCCCCCGAGGTCAGGAGCCCGGTTGCCGCGTGCGCCAGGGGCCACAGTACCATGGCGAGATCCCCACCATCCTTCCACTCCCAGCCGAAGCCGTCTTCGCCAGGAGCGAGCCTCCCGCGCGAAATTGCCTCGCACTCGTAGCCGCGCAGTTTCTCCAGACCCTCGGAGGGTGGCTCTCTACCTTCCGCGATGGCGCGGAAGACGCCGTAAAGAGCGTCGCGTAATCCCAGCGCATCGAGGTAGACTTCCTCCGCTTCTTCCGGCCTGCGCTCCGCCTCACGGCCAAGACGTCCAGCCTCGTCCGGGGTTATGAGACCGACCCTCGTGCTCCAGGCGACCAGATCTCCATGATCTCGCAGGTTCTCGAAGCGAGACTCCCCATCAGGCGTCCCATCTACCGTGTTGACGAAGTCGAGCGCGACGTGACCCCCGACTATCCGTAGCTCTTTGATGTACTCGCGTGTTTCCATCAAAAACCATTTTACCGGTTTACATCGCACCGATCTACCTGTACCCTGTTACCACTATGAGCGCTTTTGATGGAAACAAAGAGATAGGGCGACGCTGGCCTGCGCTCGGGTTGTTATGTGTGGCGCAGTTCGTGGTGGTACTCGATGCGACCATCGTGGCGATAGCGCTGCCGCGGATACAGGCTGAGCTGGGGTTTTCGCAGGCGGGGCTGCAGTGGGTGATCTCGGCGTACACGCTCGTCTTCGGGGGCTTTCTATTGCTCGCCGGTCGGGCTGCGGATCTCTGGGGGAGGCGCAGGCTTTTCATGGTCGGGCTCGTGGTGTTTTCGGGGGCATCGCTCGGGTGTGGGA
>CADDZK010000525.1 GCA_902812425.1 Actinomycetota bacterium | reverse complement strand
TGCGGGGGCGTGTAGCGTTCGAGGCCGAGCACGCGGCTGGTGCGGGAGGCGAGGTGGTAGGCGGCGGCGCTGCCCATGCCTCCGAGTCCGGCCACGATCACATCGTAGCTCATGCTCCACACCTCACTCTTGCTCCTCCAGAGATGCCTGCCCGTCAGCTCGGGCCGCGCGTAGACTGGCGGTCTCCTCCTCATCTACAACGCAGTGCCCGTGATGGTCTCGGGTCAGCGCAACATTGTAGATCTCGCGAGCCCGCTCAATTGAGACGAGGCCATCGGTAGCATCGCGGGCCACCTGCTCGGGATCCCGCTCCCGGGGATCGCCGAAACCACCGCCGCCTGGAAGATCCAGGACGATCAGCCCACCGGCGGGGATGCGCTGCTGACGCTTGGGGTGCAGAGCCTCTCCAGCGACGAGGCGTACTGCACCCGCGCCTCCGGGATGGCCACCGTGCCTTCCCTGCGCAGGGTACTTAGTGCGGTCGTACATGGCTGACAGGGTCGACTCCGAGTCGCCGCGCACGCCGATTATCATCTCCTGACCGAAACCGCCCCGGAAGCGGCCAGCCCCTTCGGAGTCGGGGCGTAGCTCCCGCTTGCGCATGATAACGGGCGAGATGCTCTCGATGACCTCCGCCGGTACGCCCCGTATGCCGCTGGGGAACGCGGTGGCGGAGAGTCCATCCTTGTTAGGGCGGGCGCCCATCCCACCGCCGGAGAAGAACACATAGGTGAAGGGTTCGCCGTCTTTTCGCTCGCCAGTGATCTGAGTGTTCCATAGGTTGTCTGAGCCCTCAGCCAAAACCTTGTCTGGTATAGCCGGAGCTAGGGCTCCATGGATCAAGCTTGGCAAGAAGTGCCCGATGATGTGCCGGGCTCCGACCGGTGCTGGGTGGGTGGCGTTGAGGATGCAGCCCTCCGGGGCCGTAACGTGTATCGGCTGGAAGCTGCCGTCGTTGTTGGGCACCTCCGGGCTGATCGCGCACTTCACCCCGAAGGTGGTGTAGGCAGTGGTGTAATTGAGCACGACGTTGATGCCCCGCTCGCTCTGTGGCGAGGAACCCGAGTAATCGACGTACATCTCCTCGCCCTCAACGCGCACGGCGACGACTAGCCGGATCGGTTGGTCGAAACCATCGTTGAATGTTTCGTTCTCGTAGACGCCGTCGAGTATAGAGCGGATCGCCTCCCGCATGGCGCGCTCAGAGCGGGAGCAGACCTCATCGGAGAGTGACTCGATGTCTTCAAGTTCGAACTCCTGAAGCATCTCGAGCAGCCGCGCGCCGCCCACGTCGTTGCTTCCGGCCTGCGCGTATAGGTCGCCGACTACCTCGAACGGCGCTCGCACGTTGGCACGGATGAGGCGGAAAAGCTCTTCGTTTGGTTCACCGTGGCGGAATAGATGGGTGATCGGGACGAAGAGTCCCTCTTCGTAGACCTGGCGGGCGTCCGCGCCCAGGCCCCGGCCCCCGATGTCTAGAGCGTGGCAGCAGTTGCCGAAGAAGGCGATAAGCTCACCGTCACGGAAGATTGGGGTGATCACCGTGAAGTCGTTGAGGTGTCCGGAGGTCTGCCACGGGTGGTTGGTGAGAAGCACATCTCCCGGCTGCAGGGTGTCGGCCGGAGCCTCCCGCAGAAAATGGTACATGCTCGTCGCCATGGCGTTTATGTGGCCCGGAGTTCCCGTTACGGCCTGAGCGACCATTCGGCCCCGGCGGTCGAAGAGCCCGGCGGAGAGGTCACCCGCCTCACGCACCACGCTGGTGAAGGAGGTACGCATCAAGGCCCGCGCCTGCTCTTCGACTACCGAGACCAACCGATTCCAGAGGACCTCGAGTAGTATTGGATCGAGTTGTTTCTGTGTCACGAGTGCCACCTCACGATCAGGTTTTGCGCCGGGTCGATCTCGGCTTCGCTATCCGGACCAAAAACAACGGTGGATTCCCTCTCCTCTACCACCGCAGGCCCCTCAAAGGCGACGCCTGGATCGAGACGGTAGCGATCATAGACCGGTACGTTTCGGAAGTCCTCGTACTCAGGCAGGTATATTTCCCTCTCACCTTTAAGGGCCTTAGAGAGCGGACGTGGGCTATCCTTGCGCGCATCGAGTTGAATCTGTGGTCGCGGCGAGCCTACCTCCAGGCGCCAGGTCAGCGTCTCCAGAGGTACGTCCGGCCCTTCCCGGCCGTAGAGCCGGCGATACTCCTTGTGATAGTGCGCGGCCAGCTGGTCGGCATCTTCCGGGCCGAGGGCGCCGTCGGGCAGTTCCACAGTCACTTCGTGGCCCTGGCCGACGTAGCGCATCTCGCAGAGCCGTCGTACCTGGATCTCGGCCTCCCCGACGCCCGAGGCG
>CADDZK010000524.1 GCA_902812425.1 Actinomycetota bacterium | reverse complement strand
ACCTAGATTCCCTCGTCAGCACCGACTGGCTCGCAGATCATCTTGAGGAAGAGAACCTTCGCGTCGTAGATATCAGGGGCTACGTGAAGAAGACCGACCTCGGCGACGGCCGCCAGAAGGCCGAGTACCTCGCCGCCCGCGAGGAGTACGATGAGGCCCACATCCCCGGCGCCGTCTACGTGGACTGGACCAGAGACATCACCGATCCAGATGACCCTGTGCCCGTGCAGGTCGCCCCGCCGTCTCGTTTCGCCAAAGCTATGGGCTCTTTAGGCATCGGTGATGATACCCACGTCGTCGTCTACGACCACGCTGGCGGCCAGTTCGCCACCCGCCTGTGGTGGGCCCTGACCTACTACGGCCACGACGCGGTCTCCGTCCTCGACGGCGGCTGGAGCAAGTGGACTGCAGAGGGCCGCCCGACCACCACCGAGGTCCCAGAACCGGGGCCTGTCGTCTTCGACCCAGAACCCAGGGCCGGCTGGCGCACGGACGCGGAGACGCTCCTCGCCACGGACGCCTTCGTTCTCGACGCCCGCGACGAGGGGCAGTACACGGGCGTCGTGGCGCGGGGAGAGGGCCGGGCAGGGCGCGTACCGGGGGCCGCCCACCTCCATTCAGAGAGCCTCTTCGATCCCGAGAGCGGCACCTTCCGCCCGGATGAGGAGCTGGTACGGAGGCTCGGGGAGGCCGGTGTTCCGGAAGACAGGGAGGAGCGAATCGTCGCCTACTGCAACGGCGGGGTCGCGGCCACGGTCCCGCTCTTCACGCTGCACAGGCTCGGATACAGGAACCTGGCAAACTACGACGGCTCGTGGAACGAGTGGGGCGTCAGGGAGGATCTGCCGGTAGAGCGCTAATCGTACGCTGAGGCTAACAAGGGGTAACTTCATGCTACAATCGCCGAGTTCATGAAGAAGTACAGCGTCCACAGATCAAGGATCAGGAACATCGTCTCCTGGGCGTTGAGCCTGGTCATGATAGCGGCCGGCGTCGCGCTCATAGCCTCGTTCTTCCTGGCCGGTCGCCTGGACAGCACGGCCACGAACAGCGACAACCCCGGCGGTTTCAACGTGCCCAAGCTGGAGACGACGAAGGGCGAGAACACGACGAGCACAGGTCCCAAGGACAAGACCCTCGAGCTCACGGTCCCCGCGATGGCACGCATCAAGGATGACGATATCCCCTACACGGTAGGGACCGACGAGGAGGCGCTCAAAACCCACGCCGCCATCCACCTCGAAGGTACGGGCTTCCCGTGGCAGAAGACGGCCAACGTCTACATCGCAGGACACCGCCTGGGCTACCCCAATACGGAGAGCTGGCTGACCTTCTGGGACCTGAACAAGGTCAAGGTGGGGGACAACATCTACGTCACCGACGCCAACGGTACGAAGTACACCTACAAGGTCTTCAAGACCTTCGTCGTAAGCCCTTCGGACACCCACGTGACCGACACCGAGCCAGGCAAGAACATCCTCACCCTCCAGACCTGCACGCTGCCCGACTACAAGCAGCGCCTGCTCGTCCAGGCCAAGCTGGTAGACACTCAAGAGAAGGCGGCGTAGGGCCCCCTGCACGTGGACCATGAGCTCCTCGAAGGGCAGCTCGCCTACTACCGGGCGCGCGGGGGAGTACGACGAATGGTTTCTCCGCCAGGGACGCCACGACCGCGGCCCAGAGTGGAACCGCAGGTGGTTCTCCGAGGTTGCGCAGGTCCGCGGTGAACTCGACAGGTTTCGGCCGGCGGACGAGGTGCTCGAGCTCGCTTGCGGCACGGGCCTGTGGACGGAGCAGCTCGCGCGTCACGCGAAGAGGATAACCGCCGTGGACGCCTCGCCCGAGGTGCTAAAGATCAACCGCGCCAGACTCGAGGGATCCCGCACCCTCGTCAGCTACGTCAGGGCCGACCTGTTCGACTGGCGCCCTGACGGTGCATACGACGTGGTCTTCTTCGGCTTCTGGCTCTCGCACGTGCCGCCCGCACGCTTCGCCGCTTTCTGGGACCTCGTGCGGTCCGCGCTCAGGCCCGGCGGACGCGTCTTCTTCGTTGACTCTCTAGCCACCGAGAGGACGGGCCGCGGGCGCACTCCCGAGGACCACACGACGACGAGACGGCTCAACGACGGGCGTGAGTTCAGGATCGTCAAGATCTTCTACGACCCCGACGACCTCGCGGCGCGGCTCGCCGACATAGGCTGGCGTCTCTGTGTGCGCAGGACGGAGAATCATCTTCTCTACGGCTTCGGCGAGCCCCGCGCGTAGACGTTCGAACTCTACTGCCTGAGGAACTCCTGCGCCTTGAAGCGCTTCCCGGTCACGCCCCTCGATTCGTCTGAGGCCAGGTACAGGA
>CADDZK010000523.1 GCA_902812425.1 Actinomycetota bacterium | reverse complement strand
CGGTCATAGGGTTGGATGTGTGGGAGCACGCATATTATCTGAAGTACCAGAACAGGCGTCCTGAGTACATAAGTGCTTGGTGGAATGTGGTCAACTGGGACGAGGCTGAGAGGCGTTATCAGGCCGCAAAATAGGCATTGGGCTTTAGAGGATTGGGGACAGGCTCTATAGTTACCGCAGAGCCTGTCCCCAATAACCTAAGATAAAGTCTCTGACAGAACCTCTATCGCTATTCCTCTGCCTGAAGCCTGAGACCTAAAACCTATACCCTGACACCTCATGCGCAGGCGACCACGGCCTTACCCGGCTTCCAACCCGGCGGGTCGGTACAGAGCCAGTTGGCGGCCTCTCGGTCCGTGCGGTCATCTTCTGCCATCATGTCCATACGCCAGGCGAAGATGCGGCGGTTTTTGCAGTTGATCGCTCCCTGGCCCGAGGCTATGCGGGCTGGCCCCCCGAGGCCGGGTTCGAGGTCCCTGGCGTCCCTGTTGAGGACGTAGACGAAGCCCACGTTATCTCTCTTCCCGAGCAGACCCGTCTGCGTCAGGCTCACCTTGAGCAGCCGCAGTTGCTCCCCCTGCCTGTGTCTCTCGGCGAAATATTTGAGCAGCTCGCCTTGATCGTAGGTGACGAAGCCGCTCTCTATCTTGCCGCCGGACTCGACCTTGCCTACCGTGTACCAGGACCACGGATCGTAGGCCCTCTCCGAAAAATCCGGGGGACTCGGGCCTTCGGACAGGAAGAAGATGCGGGAGAGGCTCGCCTGATCTCCGCTGTTGAAAGCATTGACGAAGGAGATCACAAGCTCGGCTACCTGGCGCGGGTGGCAACCGTCGGGGAGAGTGGCGTCGTCGCTGGTTACGATCACCTGCGTCGGCTCCTGGTAGGCTACGGGCTCGCGCTTTCCGCCCACGGAATGCGACTCCCCGGCACTGCGATCTTCCCCGCACCCGATAGAGAGGAACACGAGTGCCAGGATACTTAGAATCGCCGCCTTCATAAGGACGCCCGAGGTTGCCCCGCCTTCCGCCACCCCACGTGGTCCCTTTCATTCTATACCCGCAGTAGTAGAGATGCGTGCTGGCAGAGACTGCTTACAGAACTGTTTTACAGGGAGATCAGACCATGGCGCGCGCCCTGGCTGACGGCTTCGGCGCGGTTGCTCACCCCGAGCTTGGAGTAGAGCGAGGAGATGTGGAACTTCACCGTATGCTCGCTGATGTGGAGCTGGCGGGCGATCATCTTGTTGGAGAGCCCGTGCCCGAGGAGATCCAGCACCTCGCTCTCGCGCGCCGTCAGCGGCTCCGAGAGTTCTTCGACGGCTGAGGGCTCGTCGAGCAACCGCTCGGCCAGGGTCTTCGGGAGCACAATCAGGCCCTGGGCCACCGCGGCGACAGCGGCCCCCAGCTCCTCGGACGGGGCGTCAGGCGGCACGACGCCCCAACCCCTCAGAGAGAGGGCGCGCAGCCTGGAGACTCCACCTTCGTCCTCGGAGAGCAAAAGCAGCGACTGCGTACCGTCCTCTGAGACGGAGAGCGCGGTCTCTTCGAGCAACTCCTCGTCGGCGACGAGCACCACATCAGCCTCGGCGAGCGGAGGCTCGGGGACAGGCCCAGCGGACGGACCGGCCTCGCCGACCACGAGCAAGTCGGTGGCCTCGACGTCCGCGAGCATCGAACGCAGCCCCGCCCGCAGGGTGGGTGTCGGGGCGACGACGAAGACTCGTGTCATGCGGCGCGGTCCGGCTCTTCCAGAGGCACTTCCATGACCATGATTTTACCGCCGCGCATCACCCGCAAGGAGACGGCGTCGCCTGCACGCGCTATAGCCTCCAGTAGAGTCCCTGCCTCTACCAGCGGTTCGCCTGCGGCGGCTAGCAGGACGTCTCCGACGATGAGCCCGGCCCTGTAGGCGGCACCGCCAGTTTCGACGGCGGCGACCACTAGCCCCGACGCTCCGGCTGCCTCGCGCAACGAAGCCGGAAGCTCGGCCTTTAGGACCCCGATCCCGAGCCTCGGACGGCGTTCTGCGGAGACCCAGGCGCTAGCCGCGTTGCTCGGGATAGAGAGAGCGACGCGGCCGAAGATCATCGCGTTGATGGCGACGACCTCGCCGCGGGCGTTGAGAAGCGGTCCTCCTGAGTTCCCCGGCGCGAGGGTAACGTCCGAACGCACGTAGCGCGTGGAGGAACCCCGCCCGCGAAGCTCCCCGACGCCGCCGACGATGCCAGCGCTCACGGCCCCTATGCTGCCCCACGGGTGGCCGATGGCGTAGACCAGCTCGCCCACGCGCAGCGCGTCAGAGTCCCCGACGAGCGCCGCAGGCAGGTCGTCAGGCTCCCCCTCCAGCCGGAGG
>CADDZK010000522.1 GCA_902812425.1 Actinomycetota bacterium | reverse complement strand
GAAGTGATGAGGAACTCATGCAGGTCCCCACGGTAGCCGTTGCCCGCGCGGACACGGGCTATCTCGTGGTAGGTGTCGTCGAAGATGACGTACTCGCCGACGCCGTGACCGACCACTACTTCGCCTTCCCACCACGTGAGCACGGGTCTGCCGCGGAAGGTCTGCATCTTGAAGTCCCTTGCGGTCCTGTGCTTGCTGAACCACACGAGTTGTCCGAGATTGTCGATTATCATAGGGCCATGCTCTCCTGCGCCCTCCTTCAAAGCCAAGAAGACGTAGCCGGGGGCAGTATCACGCGCTTGCGTTATCACCTCGACTGCGGCCGGGCCAAGATCAGGGCGGGAGCGAAAAGCCTGTACGTACGTCGTAGGCCCGGATGAAGTGTCTGGCAAGGGCCAGACCTTTGGGGTAGGCGGCGGGCTAGCCTCTGGCGTATGTAAGGACTTGAGCTTCGAGGCGCGCGCGAGCAGGTCGCAGCCAACCGCGTTTGCCAAGGCGAGGTAGGTGGCTGCAGCACCCAGCGATCTGAGAAAGCGGCGTCGAGTGAACTCAGGGGCCATCGCAGAAGACTACACTACTCAGGAGTACCGCCGCTGCGAAGTACCTGAGGAAACGGCGCGGGTAGCCGTCCTGTGAGATTGTCTTGGCAGCGAACTTTCGAGGAGCTCCTACACGCGGAGTTCGGCGCCCCCATTTTGCCAGGAAAACTTGTTAGCGGTTGCTTACCGCCCGACTTTGTAGCCCACGGGGGCGGCTCCCGGCGTCAGCGCATCTGCGTACCAAGTCGTGCGCCACGGGACAGGCTGCACTGCATGAGCACACACGAGAGAACAGGACAAGCAGCACCGCACAAGGAGGCAACCCGGTGAAGATGAACCCCGTGATCTACCCCGTGAAGGACCTCGACGCCGCCAAGGCGCTGTTCGGCACCCTGCTGGGCGCGGAGCCCTACGTGGAGCAGCCGTACTACGTCGGTTTCCGCGTCGGCGACCAGGAGTTCGGGCTGAACCCGCGCGGCCACGCGCAGGGCATGACCGGGCCGGTCGGCTACTTCGACGTCGCCGACATCAAGGCGAGCCTGCAGGCGCCTGTCGACCAGGATGTGCAGGACGTAGGCGGCGGGAAGTTCACCGCGATCGCCATCGACCGAGACGGCAACCCCATAGGGCTCAGCCAGGAGCCGTAGACCGTCGGAGTCGCCGGCGCGCCCCTGCGCCTCGTGGCCGGCTCGCACGCGCTGGAGAGCACCATTACGACGCCGCGCGAGCGGCTCGCCGTCTTCGAGGCGCAGACCGAGCTCGCTTGTAACTTCTTAGAAGGCCCCTTCCACGCACTCGGGTGAATAGCGTAGGATGGATGATCGTGGAGTGTAGAGGGAAAGGATCCTGTGCCAAACGAGGAGGTGATCTCTTGATATGGCTGCCGTGGACAATGTCGATCGACTAAATGAGCAATATCATCTAGCGTCGGGTGAGTTCCTGAAAGGCAACCCAGAACCAGTCAAGAAGCTGTGGTCCCATAAAGAAGACGTGAGCCTCGCCAATCCCTACGGCCCTCCCGTGCGTGGGTGGGACGAGGTAGCCAAGACAACGGAGCATGCCGCATCGCTACGCAGAGATGGGGAGTTCCTCGGATACGAAGTCGTATCGAAGTACGCGACTTCCGAGCTGGCTTATGTGGTGCAGATAGAACGGGCCAAGGCTAAGATCGGCGAGCAGGAAGTGATCACGCCATACGCCGTGCGCTCCACGATGATCTTCCGCCCTGAAGAAGGTGAGTGGAAGGTAGTGCATCGGCACGCAGACCCCATAACCACCCCTCAGGCGGCAGAGTCGGTGATACAGTAGTAGACCCACGCTTAGAGAGCGAACTTATCAGAACTCCGTAAAGAAACTGTCTGAAAAGTCCTTGAGGCGTGTGAAACTTGCCCTCTCAGGGCACCAATGCGGCACTCTTCGGCCCGTTTTGACCTCGGCATACCGGCCAAATCCACATTCGCAGCGTCGCTCCAACCCCTTTTCAGACAGTTTCCTGACGGCGTTCTCGGAAGTTTGGCCTATGGGAGGGCCGAAGACCAGGCTATGCTCATTCTAGCTAACAGGTGGTCCCCCCTTAATCTCGCAGCTGCTGTCCACGTAGTCGTTCTTATCCGCAAAGTAGTAGTCCCTACCTTCACCGCAATAGAGCTTGTCCCGCTGCCCCCGGTCACCGTCTCCGTTCAAGAAATCGTTGCCATCCCCCCCGTAGAGGACGTCCTCGCCAGGGCCTCCGGACATTTCAGATTCGCCGTCGCCGTCGTCGCCGTCGCCCCCGTAGAGGACGTCATCACCACCCCCTCCATCCATTTCTCCTTCGTTGCCGT
>CADDZK010000521.1 GCA_902812425.1 Actinomycetota bacterium | reverse complement strand
GGGTGTGGGGGGTCGTCCCCGTGGCCGGGATACCGAGGCGCTCGACGGCGAGGTCGACGGCTACCATGTCGCACCCGCCGAGGTAGGCTGCGCGCTCGATCATCGGGGCTACGGCAGGGTGCATCCTGCGTGCGCCGAAGGAGATCACGGGCTTCTCGCCCGCCGCGAGACGGCATCTGGCGGCCCCCGTGGCCACGCCGGAGGCCTGGCAGAGCAGACCGAGTATCGCCGTCTCGTGTTCGGCGAACGCGCCGTAGGGGCCTGAGAGCGTCAGGATCGGCTCGTGTGGACGGCAGATCGTACCCTCGGGAACGGCCCGCGCCTCGACTTCGACCTCGCTCAGGAGGTAGGCCACCTCGTCGAGGCCTGCGACGACGAACCAGTCGTCGGGGTTGGAGGTCTTGTAGGCGAGCTCGGCGTACACCGGGACATCGGCGAGGCCGCGGGCGCGCAGGATCTGCATCGTCCTGTGGAAGTAGGAGTCTGCGACGTCGGCGTTCAGGATCTCGCGATCCGTGGCCGAATTGAACCTTCTCGCGTCGCTTCTCTCCTCGCTCAAGCTCTGGCCCTTTCCGCTAGAGTGTCTGCTGGCGTATCATAGCCAATTATGGAGATTACGGGTTCGACGAGCACCTTCGCCGCCGCCGCCGGTACGCCTTATGCAGCAGAGGCGGCGGCCGAGACGTACAGGGCCGGGGGCAATGCGGCCGACGCGGCGGTCGCAGCGGCTGCTGCAGTCGGGGTTACGGAGCCGCTGATGAGCTCGATCGGGGGTGGCGGGTTCGCCCTCGTTCGGGACCCATCTGGTGGGGCCGAGCTCATAGATTACTACGACGCGATGCCGGGCAAGGGACTCCCCGCCTCGGCCTTCGGGGCCGGCGGCAACCCGCAGACGATCATCCTCAAGTACGGCGCCGGCGTGCGCTCCATCGTCGGGGGGCCCTCGTCCGCCGTCCCGGGGTCTCTGAGGGGATGGGAGAAGATCCTGCGGCGGCACGGCAGGTTGAGCCTGAAGGAAGTGCTCGTCCCCGCTGTGAGGCTCGCACGCGAGGGGTTCAGGTTGTGCAGAACCTCGGCCCTCTGGCTCCAGGTCGCCGAGGAGGTACTGAAGCTCACCGACGAGACCCGCAGGCTCTTCTACAGCGGCGACAGGGTTTACCTCGAGGGCGAAGAGGTGCGGTTCACCGATCTCGCGGATACCCTGGAGGCCGTCGGCGAGGGTGGGGCCGACCTCTTCTACGAGGGGGAGCTTGCGCGCAGGATATCGACCTACATGCTCAAGATGGGCGGCATCATAACCGAGGAGGACCTCGCCGGGTACGAGGCCGTCGTCAGGGAGCCGATGAGCGTTCGCTATGGTGCGGGGGCCATGTATACCAACGGGCCGCCTTCGGCAGGCGGCCCGACGCTGGCCCAGATGCTCAGGGTCGTCTCCGCCTACGACCTTGCGACCATGCCCGAGGCGGAGTACGCGAGGGTCATGGCAGGGGCGATGAAGCTCGCACTAGAGGACCGGGAGACCGCCTACCTCGACGGTGCCGAGAACCGCCGCGTGGCTGAGCGCCTCACCGGCGAGGAGTACGCCGCCGAGCAGCGGCGCAGGATCTTCACGGGGTTCGGCTCGCCGCATACCACCCATCTCTCGTGTGTGGATAGCGAGGGTCTGGCCGTCTCGATCACGGCCAGCATGGGCTACGGGTCGGGGCTCGTCATCCCCGGCACGGGCATCACGATGAACAACACTTTAGGCGAGCCCGAACTCAACCCGAGGGGATTTCACGCGCTCAGCCCGGGGGAGCGTTTGATCTCGAACATGAGCCCGACCGTCGTCTCCTCGGAAGAGGGCGGCCTCATTGCGCTCGGCTCCCCCGGCGCCTCGCGCATACCGACGGCCATACTGCAGACCCTCATCAACGTCCTCGACTTCGGGATGACGATCGAGGAGGCGGTCCTCGCCCCGCGCTTCCACGCGGAGGGGGACCTCTTCGCCTACGAGGCAGGTGCCCGCACGGCGGACCTCGACCGCTACGAGCGCGTGCTTACCTACGAGACCCCCAACATGTTCTTCGGGGGGGTCAACGCCGTCAGGCGGACACCAGACGGACGCTTCGAGGCAGCCGCCGATCCCCGCCGGTCGGGAGGAACCGCCTTTGCCTGAGAACGCTCGCAAACCGGTCGGGATCTTCGGCGTGCCCATGGACCTCGGCCAGGACAGGCGCGGCGTGGACATGGGACCGAGCGCCATCCGCTACGCCCGCCTCGAAGCGTCCCTGGTTGACCTCGGCCACGAAGTAACCGACCTGGGCAATGCTATCGTGCCCATCCCCGAGCTCGTCGCCTCAGCTGAAGAGGTCCGCCACCTCGCCGCCGTA
>CADDZK010000520.1 GCA_902812425.1 Actinomycetota bacterium | reverse complement strand
GAGAGGTTGCCTGTAGGGATGCAGATAGTGGGCCGACGCTATGCGGACGCAGACGTGCTCGCGGCGAGCGCCGCCTTCGAGAGGCTCAGGCCGTGGCAGGACACCTTCAGGCTCTGCGCGGAGAGACCGCTACCTTAAGAGGTAGGTATGAAATTCCCCGCTAGGGCGGTTCTTCCTGGCTTTCGACGAACGAGTGCGGCCTGCTAATAGGCACAGCCCAGATCCACCGGATTATCCAGGTTTGCCATGCGAGAGACTCCAACCATCCTGCCAGAGACTGAAACGCTGAAACTGCTCCACGTGTGCGCCAGCGGCGCAGTACACCAAACGCGCGCCGATCCTCTCTCACACGCCGGGTGTGATCCGCAAGTAGCCGTGGGCTGGCAGCAGGAGAATCCCGCCTGTGGAGAGCAGACGCCACAAATTCCCCACGAATTTATTGCGCACCTTACCGGCGCGCTCCGATACGCAGCGCAATAGCCCAAGTACGGTAAAGGTCGTCCTCAAGATCATCGCTGTTCGCGAGCGCTCCTTGCCTTCTCAAATGCGACAACCACCAACTGAGTTGTGTATACTCCTTGTATACGACAAAGAAGGGTAGTGCGGTCAAGTTGTGTCGCAGGGGAAGGAACGACTCACAGTGCGATTCGCTTTGAGCTATTGTTTGGTGCCGGGTACGAATGCAGGGCTAAGGACAGTTACCCACGATAGCGTTTAGGTGGCTTGCATTCTATGAGCGGGCAAGAGTCGGAAAACAAGATGGATGCAACTAACTCTGAAATCGGCTTCGTGGGCCTCGGAAACATGGGCAGCGCCATGGCTGAAGCTGTCATGGCTCGAGGTTATCGGGTTACGGCCTATGACCTTGATGCATCTGCTGTGTCGGCGCTAGGGCGTTTGGGTGCTAGGAGTGCCACGAGCATTAGTGCTCTAGCGGCCAGCGTGGACGTGGTTTGCACCAGCCTGCCCGATTCCCGGGCAGTTCGGGAAGTGTATCTGGGAGAGGAGGGACTGCTCTCTTGGGCGCGGGCTGGCACTATCGTGGTGGAACTGAGTACTATCGATCCTGCCACGATCCGTGAGGTGGAGAAATTCGCACTGGAGCAGGGAACGATCCTCCTGGATGTCCCGGTGAGCGGCAGTCCGGCCGAAGCGCGACGCGGAGAGTTGGTACTGATCGCGGCGGGCGACTCGAAGGCGCTTGATGAAGTACGCTCGATATTGGGGTGTTTCGGTCAGCAGATTCAGTACGTCGGACCCGTCGGTGCCGGAAAGACTCTAAAGATAGTCAATAATATGATGACTATGGGCAACGTGTTAGTTGCGGCCGAAGCTTTTTGCGTTGGCGTGAAGGCGGGGATGGATCCGGACTTATTGTTCGATGTTTTGAGCACAAGTGGAGGACGCTCTCACCACTTCGTGAAACGTTTCCCGAAGGCCATAAGGGGTGATTTCAACCCGGGCTTTTCTGTTGCGTTGGGAGAAAAAGACCTCGAACTGGCGCTCGAATTTTCGCGGAGTCTTGGAGTACCCGCTCCGATGGCCGGCCTTACGCAACAGATATATAGGATCGCCATGTCTGGGGGTTTATCTTCTGAAGACATCGTCGCCGTCATTAAAGTATTTGAGGATTGGAGCGGGATCCTGGCCCGTAGTTCGGTTCATCAGGAGGCCGAAAGGCGAAGCCGTGCCGTCGAGACGACGGACGAGGAGCGAGGTTGAGCGCCCTGACGACAGGACTACTGCAACAGGTGGCGGCCAGGTTGAACGCGGATTCCGTCGTTGCGTCCAACGCCAGATGGTACCGGGCAACGCTGACTCTGGTTTGCGATGAGGAGTCGTGGCATTTCACTGTAGCCGAAGGCCGCGTGAATCTGACAGACGATCATGCTCTTTCCACGGCCCCTGTTGTGTCGATACGGGGAAACAGCGACGATTGGCGTCCTGTCCTCAGGGGCTTGCGCGGAGGCTTGCACCGAGCCTTCAGGCACAAGCTTCTGGTTTTCGAGGGGGATCCCGTGGCCATGCTGAGCCTTTGGAAAACGATCTGGCGCCTCGGTGAAGCACTCTCCGAAGTTAGTGAGGAGAACTGACGTGCCGTACACAGCGGTTGACAACCTAAGTCTCTACTATGAAGAGGTTCCCAATGACGCTCCTTCCCTGCTACTGATCCACGGCGCTGCTAAGGACACCCTCTCTTGGCGGTTCAACCTGGATTTTCTGCGGAGAAGCTTCCACGTGTACGCCATTGACCTGCCAGGGCACGGAAAGAGCCAGTTGGCGCACCAAGGGGCTATTTGTAGCCTCGAAGAATACGCTGGCTACGCGGAGCGCTTTGCGGAGCATCTGGGTCTCGCTCGCTACTCCGTGATGGGCC
>CADDZK010000519.1 GCA_902812425.1 Actinomycetota bacterium | reverse complement strand
GCAGCCACAGGAAGACGCAGGTGAAGAGCGCCGCACCGCCGAGGGCGAGGGAGATTCGTGCGGGCGTTGGGTCCGAGGTGAGGACGGCCCGGATCGGGTAGATGAGGAAGACGAGCCCAAGCAGCGGGCCGACCAACCGCCCGCCTCGCGGGAGACGCGAGAGCCGGCTCTCGCTCTCTGTCCTCTCATTCACGAGATCTCAAACCTCCGAGGGGGATTGTATTAGCATCGTCCGCGCGGGCAACCGGATGGCCCTGTCAAGCGTCACCGCCTTCGATCTCCTCCCTCAAGACCTGAGCCCGTCCAACCCGGTCCATATCCCACAAAGAGTACGTGAGGCCTCCCTCGCGCGCTTGCACCCGCACGTGCCCTCCTTCGGCCAGCCTGCGGAGCCTCTCGTCAGCCTCGGCGACGCTGAGAGAGGTCTCGAGCGCGACGCGCGCCGCCGTTATCTGCCCGTGCCGTTCGAGCGCGTCGAGAAGCTCCTTCTCTTTACGGTCCTCGCCGGAGATGACTGTTCGTTCGCCCAGGAGGAAGGTTCGAGGGCGGGCTGAGGTCGTCCACAGTGCCCGCACCGCGAGGAAGGGGAGCACCCAGAACAGCGGGAAGAAAGGGAAGAAGTGGAACGGCGTCGGGATCGCCAGCCCGAAGAACAAGAGCAGGCCCGACCCTATGGCCAGCGCGACGAGAGGCGTTATCCTAAATGGCATTAGTCCGTACATCTTCGCCCCCTTCATTCGCGCCCTGATGTCCGGCGCGTGCCGGAGAGCGCACTCCTCCCTGCGGGTGAGAGCAGCAGCGCCAGTACCGCTGCGAGCGCAACCAGCATGACGCGGTGGTAGATGGTGTTCAGTTCGGTAGAGGGACCGGCACCGACGGCCAGCGCGCCCATCCCGAGCAGTACGCCTCCCAGGGAAAAGGCGTGAGCCGCGAAGGCAACCGTCCAGGCTCGACTCATGCGGGTGAGCACGGCAAATGCGCCCAGGGCGAGCGCCAGCCCGCACAGGCTCTCGACTATCGTCGCAGGGAGGATCCTGGGTTCAGTGAGGACCGCGAACCCGAGCGGGAGCCGCACGCCCAGGTGCAACAGAGCCCCGGAGAAAAAGGTAATAGCATAGAGGCCAGATAGGACTCCGACCGCCGTCGCTATGCTGGCCTGGGGATGGGTAGAGCCTTCGATCATGGTTGCTCCTCTCTCGTTGCAGTATCAGAGGTCGGCCACCGCAGGGATGACTTCGCTGCCGAGGATCGCGAGGGGTCTGATCCGGTCCACGTTCGGGACGACGCCGATAACCGTCTCTATGCCCATGCCTGCGAGCCACCTCAGTCCTCCGACCAGCTCGTCTACCTTCTCGCCCCTCTCGCCGACGTCGAAGGCGAACGCGCAGGTCTTCTCTATCTCCTCATAGTCGCGCCCCTCTTCCTCGCAGTGCCGACGCAACACGTCGAGCTTCTGGGGGATCTCCGGTTTCGGACGCAAGCTGCAGGCTTGGGCGTAGCGCGCGACCAGCCTGAGCGTCTTCTTCTCCCCGTCACCGGCGATCATGATGGGAGGATGAGGTCTGGTGAGGCTCTGCGGGAGATTCAGAGGACGCTCCAGCCGGTAGTGCTTTCCCTCGAAAGGGCGCTCGTCGCCCTGCTCACCGCTCCACATCCTGAGGGCGATCTGGACCGTCTCCTCCAGCATCTCGTAACGCTCCCTCTGCGGTGGGTAGGGGATCCCCAGTCCCCGCGTCTCCTCTTCATAGTGGCCCGAGCCGATGCCGAGAGCGCCGCGCCCACCGGAGAGCACGTCCAGCGTGGTCACGGTCTTGACCAGGACGGCGGGGTGGCGGAAATGAACACCCGTCACCATCGCGGTGAGCCCCATCCGCTCCGTGTTGGCCGCCAGGAATGCCAGCGTCGTGTAGCATTCAGGCTCGTTTGCCACAGGACCGCCCATGATCGGGTGCTGCCAGACGTGATCGGCCACCCCGATGCGGTCGAAACCCACCTCCTCTGCGGTCCTGGCGATGTCCGCAAGCGTCCTGCCGAACCGCTCCGGCCCACCTTCCCAGTCAAAGCTGTTGAGTTGTATTCCGAGTTTCATCGGTCAGTCCTGCTTTCACTCTGCGAGCCACTCTGTGCTCATGCGCCCGCTCGTGTGGATGTCGATGTGCCTGGCCCTTCCGGAGTTGACGTACTTGTGGGGTACGCCTGCCGGTACGACCAGGATCTGGCCCGCCTTCGCCTCGATAGTGGCGTCTCCCACGGTGAAGTTGCGTCGCCCTCCTGGATCACGAACACCTCTTCGTAGGGATGGGTGTGCATACCCGGCCCACCACCTTGCGCGTTGATGAGGAAGAATGAGACGTTCACGTCACCGTGCAAATACCCTTCGAACC
>CADDZK010000518.1 GCA_902812425.1 Actinomycetota bacterium | reverse complement strand
GTGCTGCGTACGGCTTTCGGGTGCCGCGGGCGTGCGCCCGTCCTGCACTCGTTACCAATTAAAAGCCGGCGGCGCGGCGGAGATCCTCGGCGCGCGAGGTCTCCTCCCAGGTGAATCCCGGCTCGCGGCGACCGAAGTGACCGTATGCCGCGGTCTGCGCAAAGATGGGGTTCCTCAATTTCAGGTCGCGGATGATCGCACCCGGCCTCAGGTCGAAGTGCTCCTGCACCAGCGCACCGAGGGTCGCGGGGTCCACCCTCGCCGTGCCGAAGGTCTCGACCATCACGCTGACCGGGTGGGCGACGCCGATCGCGTAGGCAACCTGGACCATGCAGCGCCTGGCGAGGCCCGCGGCGACCAGGTTCTTCGCCACCCATCTCGCCGCATACGAGGCCGAGCGGTCCACCTTCGTCGGGTCCTTGCCCGAGAAAGCGCCGCCGCCGTGCGGGGCCGAGCCTCCGTAGGTGTCGACGATGATCTTGCGTCCCGTGAGTCCGGTATCGCCCTGCGGACCTCCGGTAACAAACCGGCCCGTGGGGTTCACCAGGATCTCGGCGACGCCCGCGTCGAAGAACTCCTCCGGCATCACCGGGCGTATGACCGTCTCGACCAGGTCGTCTCGTATGTGCGATTCCGCCCCGTCGCGGTGCTGGGCGGAGATCAGGACCTTCTCGATCCCCACGGGCCTGTCCCCTTCGTAGCGGACGGTAACCTGGCTCTTGCCGTCAGGCCTGAGGTAGTCGAGGGTGCCGCTCTTGCGGACCTCGGAGAGGCGGCGGGTCAGGGCGTGGGCGAGCGTGATCGGGAGGGGCATCAGCTCGTCCGTCTCCTCGCAGGCGTAGCCGAACATCATCCCCTGGTCGCCCGCGCCTATCTCGTCGAGGTCATGTTCGCTATCCCTGACTTCCAACGCTTTGTCCACACCCTGGGCGATATCCGCCGACTGGGGGTCTATGGAGACGATCACGCCGCAGGTCTCGGCGTCGAAGCCGAACTTGGCCCTGGTGTAGCCTATCTTCGAGACCTTCTCGCGCACGAGGGTGGGAATGTCCACGTAGGTAGAGGTCGTTATCTCTCCTGCCACGACGACGAGGCCCGTGGTAACGAGCGTCTCGCAGGCCACCCGGCTCATCGGGTCGTCGGCGAGCGCGGCATCGAGGATGGTGTCGGAGATCTGGTCCGCTATCTTGTCGGGGTGACCCTCGGTAACGGACTCTGAGGTAAAGAGGTGCGAGGTCTTCAGTTTCTGATCGTCCGCCGCGTTCCAGGTAGTCGTACCCGCCGTTCTCTCCACCATCTCTATCTCTGCCTCTCCTTGTCCATCTCGACCATCATGCTCTGTAGGATCACACGTGCCACCTCCGCTTTGGAGGCGCGGGGGATGAATCGCTCGCCCTGTGGGCCCACTACGTAGACCTCGTTCTCCTCTGAGCCGAACCCGACGCCTTGCTTTGAAATATCGTTGCCGACCACGAGGTCGGCTCCCTTGCTCGCAAGCTTCTCCCTGGCATCCGCGACGGGGTCCCCGTGCGTCGCCGCGAATCCTACCACAAAGAGGTCGGGATACCGCTCCGTGACCGCCCCGAGTACGTCGGAGGTCGGGGCGAGATCGAGGCTCGTCGTCCCGCTGCTGCGCCGGATCTTCTCCCTGACCGGCGAGGCCGGCGTGAAGTCCGAGACCGCGGCTGCCATGACGAGCGCATCCGCGAGCCCGGCCCGCTCCAGGACCTCCTCCCTGAGTTCCTCCACCGTCCCGACCGGGTAATGTTGTGTCCCCGGCTCAGCCCTGTCCATGTTGGCGGCCACCACCGTGACCTCGGCGCCCAGGCGCACGGCCTCGCGGGCAACGGCGAGCCCCATCTTCCCCGAGGAGCGGTTCCCGATAAAACGCACGCTGTCTATGGGCTCCCTGGTGCCGCCCGCCGTTACGAGCAACCGCAGCCCGCTCATCGGACCACCGAGGCCGCCGAGAAGCCCGGCGACGACCTCTCCTGCGGTCGCCATACCCACTTCCCTTCCCTCGATAATACGACAGCCGTCGTCCCGCAGGAGTGCGAGGTTCTCTCGCACGGCGGGGTTATCTGCGGTGCCGGCGTCGAGATCCGGGGCGATGACGATGCGCGCAGGTGATACGCCACACGTGGCAGAGCCATCGTCGAGACCCCTTGCGAGCCGGGCCAGGGTATCAGAGGTCGCGGGGGCGAAGAGCACGGCCTCGGGCGTCTCGGAGGGTTCGTCCACCAGCTTCGCCCGACCGAAGGCCGCAGGGCCGACGAAGGTGCGGGCCCGCGGGCCGAGTATCACCTCGACCTCGTGACCTGCGTCGGAGATCTCACGGAGAATCCCGGGGACCTCCACGGCCCCCTGAGACGCTCCGACGGAGATAAGGAT
>CADDZK010000517.1 GCA_902812425.1 Actinomycetota bacterium | reverse complement strand
CCTCCTCGAAAACTTCGGGGCCCAAAGGAGGAAACTCGAAGGGAAAGCGGGGTTAGCGGCGGGCAGGAACCGGAGCAGATCTCCTCAACCTAATCGGTATAGCGGTTACCCAGGTAAGCGGCCGAGATCTTGGACGCTCAGGCGGAGAGACCGAAGAGCGAGGGATGGCCGCAAACGGGCTGCGGCCCGGCCTCCCGGACGGGCGAGCCAGGCGGGCGGTGCCGTATCGGGGCGGGACGAAGAGAGAGTTTAGGTGGACGGCGCACCGGGCCGCCTCAAAGTCGGCCTCGGGCGTTGCAGTCGATGCCCTCCTCTAGCTGCACGGAGAACTCCCCGTCGAAGGCCAGCAGGTCGGAGGCCCCGCTCTTTTCACTCGGCCCTGGCCCTATCCGCGAGGCGGGCACGCAGGGCGGAGCGCCTAAGGAAGCGCCCGTCCCGCCTCGCGGTCTAGGCTCACGCCTGGTTAGGATCCCGTAATTTTCCCCTGCCTAGCGTCGGTGAATGCCCTGCGGACCTTCCCCCGGGCTGCGCCGCTGCGTCCTTAGCCCGAATTCTCGGGCGCTAGGCCCGCCCGCGGGGCGGGGTCTCCCTCGACGAGGAGCCCCGTCAGGGATGCCCTGGCCAGCTCGAGGTCGGCCCGGGCGCGGGCGAGGTCTCCTGAGACGAGACGCTCGTAGGCTGTGAGGTCCTCGGCGAAATCCTTTACGCGGGCGATGAGGGCGCGGGCGTCGGCCTGGGAGATGGTAGGGTCGGGCGGGGTGCCGTATCCGAGGACCCACTCGACGAGCGCTTCTCCGCCGGAGACGGCAGCGCTGGTGAGGCGCAGCCTCTCGGTGTTCGCGAAGGGGTCGATAGACGCGCCAGGTGCCGAATCGAGCGTGGGCCGCCCGAGGAGGCCCGCTAGCTCGTCCGCGCAGAAGGTGGGGTAGAGGGCCTTGTCCTTGGCCCAGACCATGAAGCAGTCGCAGGCACGAAGGAGGTTCGGGGTCGTGGGCCGTGCGCGGGCTTCGTCGTAGGCCTCCGCGTACTGGAGGGCGAGGCCCTCGCCACTATCCTCTGCCCTCAACCGCTCGCGCTCGCCCGCCATCACGGCGGCCATCTGGAGGGCGGTCTTCTCTTCTACGCCCGAATCATCCAGGGCGAGCCCGCCCTCGAAGTCGTAGGCGGCGCGGCGGCCCGCGTGGTCCTCGATGAGGACCACATTCTCTCTTTCGGGAGAGATCTCGACGGAGGCTATGGAGTCAAGCCCGGGGAGCATGTAAAAGGAGACGGTCGCAACGTTCCTGGTCTGTTTCTTGCCCTGCCTGGCGCAGCAACTCGGGTCCTCGAAGCGCTCGTTCGGCTTGAGGACGTCGCCGTTTCTTAGCGCGATCCTCTCGCCCGGGCGCCGCTTGAACTCCTCCTTCCAGAACGTCCTAGGATCCTGGCGCACCGCTCCACTCACGAGAGGCCCTCGCCGAACTCTAAACGTCGCACGCAGCCGTGAGGGCCGGAGGAGGGGCTCTCTATGGTGTATGCCTCCGGGCGCAAGGTTTCGGATCTCGTTTCCGGTGCGGTTCGGCCAGCCCGGCCGGAACCGGCTCGGCCGCGGTGCCTGGCTATGCGGTTGAACGACGCCAGCGGGCACAGCCAGATGATCTCTCCCTCGTGCAAGCGATAGACGTGGCCCGCGGAGAGCCAGTAGGTCGAGCCGTCCTGGCCGCTACCGAGGTAGTCCTCCGGCGGGCGCGTCCATTCGGGGGGGCGGCGGCCCCGGCGCCGGCCATCCCGCCGTCTTGGGTACTGACCCGTTGGGGCTACGGGTGCCGCCACGGCTACCTCACCTCTACCCGGGAGAGCAGGCTCAAGGCCTGCCTCTGGGCGAGCTCGAGGTCGGCGCGGTTGTCGGTCATCTCGCGCTCGAGGATGGCCTCGTAGTCTGAGACGTAAGTCTTGAGGGCCCTCACGCGCTCGAAGAGGTCGGCCTGACGGCGCTCGGTGATCTTCTTGCCGCTGTTCAAGAGCTCGGCCATCTCGCCCGCGAGGCTTCTCGCGTCCTTGCGTACCCGCTCGGCGAGGGCGCAGGCCAAATCGTCACGGACGGACTCCCTGTCCACGAGGTCTGTTGGCATGAGGATGATGCGCCGGGGCCCAGCTTCTCCTGTTGCAGCGAGCCTGTCGTTGAGCTCGCCGGCGAACCTCCCGACGGCGAGGGCCACTCCCTCGTGCTCGGCGGGGACGAAGTAGGCGCCGCCCGAGGGCAGGAGGGAGAGGCCCCTCGCGGCGTCGAAGGCGCGCGTGATGACGTTTCTCACCGCCGCGTCGTCGTGGTGATTGCGGGCCCTCTCGTAGGCTTCTGCGACCTCCTTTACGAGCCTCTCCTCCTCGGGGAGGAGCCTAGCCACGAGGGGTTGGGCCTCGAGTTTACCGC
>CADDZK010000516.1 GCA_902812425.1 Actinomycetota bacterium | reverse complement strand
GCAATAGCCTTTCGTTCGGCGCCGCTAAATTCGACCAACCAGGCGGAGCATCCGATCGGTGTCGTCGGCGTCGATGGCTTTGATGACCTCTTGGAGAAGGCGGTCGGCCTCGTCCATGTCGATAATCGGCTCCGTACCCATCCTCGGGCACGGCGAACCACTCGTCGTAGATCTCGGCTATCTTCTCACCGTAGGTTGCATAGTCTCTGTTGTCCATCGTTCCCCCCCTCTCTGCCGTGATGTGACGATTCTCTCACGGGGACATGCCTCACCCCGCTCGACACAACATCCCTTATTCACCCGAGTGCATTGAAGGGGTGAAAGGCGAAGTTCATTGAGCGAGCTCGCCGTCTGGCTCGCAGCGCGTACCCGGACCTCCAATCCAGACGAGTAGAAGTCGCCCGGTTTGCTTGGCCGCAGCTCGACCCTACCTACCGCGCAGATCCCTGGACCATCGCCGAGAACGACGTGTCCAACCGAACTTTTTCAACACGCTGGAGCGTTTGTGGGGCAGCGCCGGCGGTCGTTTAGTCTACGACACGCGATTACAAACTTGCGTCGAGCACGCCGACGAATTACGCTTGCCCGGTCTCGTTCCGGTCCTCCGGGTTCTCTTCGGTATACCCGGGAGCCGGCGAAGGTTTCACGAACCAGGAGAGGACGTGAGCATCAGGCACACGCGAAAGGAGTTCCTCAAAGTCGCGGGCGCGGGCGCCGTGGGGGCTGCCCTGATGGGTACGCTGGGGTGCAAACCGGCCGATTGGATCTCGACGATCGCCTCCTCAGGGCAATCGGGATCGGCGCAAAGCTTCCGCTCGCGCCCGGATCTCCACCCTCCCGCCGTAGGGGTGAACGTGCGTGCCTCCGACGGGGTGGCGCCCGGGTACGTCTTTGTCGCAGCGAAGAAGGGAGTGGGGCAGGACGGGCCCATGATCCTGGACAACCAGGGGCGCCTGGTGTGGTTTTCCAAGGACAGGTACGCAACGGACTTCAAGGTGCAAACCTACAAGGGCGAGCCCGTGCTCACCTGGTGGCAGGGTCACATCGTCGCCGGACACGGCGTCGGAGAGTACGTCATCTTCGACTCCTCTTACCGCGAGGTGCGCCGCGTCAGGGCGGGCAACGGTTACAGGGGCGACCTGCACGAGTTCTCCATCACTCCTGAGGACACCGCGCTCCTGACGGCCTACACCGAGGCCCTGGCGGACCTCTCACCCATCGGCGGCCAGAGAGATGGTCGGGTGTGGGGCGGGATCGCCCAGGAGCTCGACCTGGAAACCGGGGAGGTGCTCTTCGAGTGGCACAGCCTCGATCACGTCGGCGTCGGAGAATCTTACCGCGGTCCGGAGGACGATCCCGACGAGCCGGTCGACTACTTCCACATCAACTCCATAGAAGTCGACCACGACGGCGACTTCCTCATCTCGGCCAAAGGCACCTACGCCGTCTACAAGGTCGATCGCAAGAGCGGCGAGATATTGTGGCGGTTGGGGGGCAAGAGGAGCGACTTCGAGATGGGAGAGGGCACCAGGACCGTCTCCCAGCACGACGCTAGGCGCCAGGAGGACGGCACCATCACCATCTTCGACAACGGAGCGCCGCCCGAGGTGCACGACCAGTCGCGCGGTATCGTGGTAGATCTCGACATGGATGCGATGAAGGCAACCCTGGTAAGGGAATACACCCACCCAGGAAAGCCGCTCGCCACGTCCCAGGGCAACTTACAGATGCTCCCCAACTCCAACGTCTTCGTCGGTTGGGGGACCGAACCGTACAGCTCCGAGTACGGCCACGACGGCAAGCTCATCTTCGACCTCCAGTTCGCGGGCAAGACCCAGTCCTACCGGGCCTTCCGCCTCCCGTGGAGCGGCCGGCCGGCCGAAGACCCCGCTGTGGTGGCCGAGAAGGGCAAGGACGGCAAGGTGAACGTCTACGCCAGCTGGAACGGGGCCACGGAGGTGGCCACCTGGCGGGTTCTCGCCGGGGCTAGCCCCGAGGAGCTCGAGCCGGTGGGCTCCGTCCCATGGGCGGGCTTCGAGACGGCCATGGCTATCCGCACCGACGAGCCCTACGTGGCCGTGCGGGCCGAGGACGACTCGGGCCAAGTGCTCCGAACCAGCGAGGCGATCAAGCCGGGAAACTGAGCGATACCCCGACAGGGCGCATAAGGATTCGGTCTCGCGTCGGCCGAGACGTCTACCTAAGAGGCCTCGGCGATACGAAGCTTGCAGGGGCCGCGTTGCCTCGGCTGGCGGGCAGACCTCGGCATTAATTGCCCGGCGTTGAGGGAGTCGGGCATCGAGGAGGTGTGGGTGGTCGGCAGCCTCATTATCTGCGCCTCCGTGTTAGTTCACGGCGTGACGGCCACGCCCCTCACCAGGCTCTACGGGAGACTACCCAGAGACTCCTGAAGCTCCCG
>CADDZK010000515.1 GCA_902812425.1 Actinomycetota bacterium | reverse complement strand
GTCATGCGCCCCTCCATCGAGAGCTGCCTGACGGCCTCGCCCCTGTACTCGATGACGTGCCCGACCCCGCCGCCGGTCCCGATGCGGTTGAGGATGCCGAGCATGAGGTCCTTCGCCGTAACGTCCTCTGGCAACTCGCCCTCGACCGTGACGGACATGGTCTTCGGGCGGCTCTGCGGGAGCGTCTGGGTCGCCAGCACGTGCTCGACCTCGCTGGTCCCGATGCCGAAGGCCAGGGCGCCGAAAGCGCCGTGGGTGGCCGTATGGGAGTCACCGCAGACGATCACCATCCCCGGCTGGGTGAGCCCCGTCTCAGGGCCGATGATGTGGACGATGCCCTGCCCGATGGAGCCCCACTCGTTGAGCTCGATGCCGAACTCCTCGCAGTTCTTCTTGAGGGCGTCCATCTGCTTCGCCGAGACCCTGTCTCTGATGGGCATCCCGAACTCGGAGGTCGGTACGTTGTGGTCCATCGTCGCGAGCGTGAGATCCGGACGGCGCACCCCACGTCCCGCGAGCCTGAGGCCCTCGAAGGCCTGCGGGCTCGTCACCTCGTGAACCAGGTGCAGATCTACGTAGAGGAGGTCGGGCTCTCCCTCCGCGCTCCTTACGACGTGCTTCTCCCAGACCTTCTCTACGAGCGTCTTCGGCTTATCCATCAGCGTCCTTCCCGTTCTTCGAACTCTCGTGTCCCTTCATACCATTGTAAACGGCGAACCTGTGATCCCTGTATCCGCACCGTATCCCCTCGAAACCTGCCTCCTGGAGCCAGCCTAGCTGCGCCCCGAGGGTCGCATTCCTGTCGGCCCTCATGCGCGAGAGCGCGGCCGCCAGGTCCTCCTCGGAGACGCCGGCCTCGCGCACCTGCCGCAGCCACCATTCCCCGTAGCTCCTCTCCTCCTCGGTCGTCTCGCCCAGGACTTGATCCGCGTTGACGAAATGGCCACCGTCAGCGAGCGAGTCGTAAACTCTTTGAAAGAGCTCCCTCTTGTCTCCGTGCGTGAGGTGATGGACCGAGAGCGCCGACACGACGAGGTCGTAGCCGCCCGAGATTCGGGGCAACGGCTTGCGCGCGTAGTCCATGTTCCGAAACTCGAAGCGTCCCGGCTCCCCAGAGAAGCGACGGCGCGCCACCCTGAGCATCTCCACAGAGAGGTCCACGAGCGTCACGCGCGAGCGCGGGAACCTCCCCGCGACCACCGCGCTAAGAAGCCCTGTCCCCGCCCCGAGATCGAGAACCCGGATCTCCTCTTCTCTCTCGAAAGGGACGCTCTCGAGCACGGCCCCGTAGAAGCGGTCGAGCCCGGGAACGAGTTGCCTGCGCGCACGGTCGTAGTCAGGCGCAGCATGGTCGAAGAGAGCCCCGGCGCTCACGCCGACCTCCTCGCCATAATATTCAGGCGGACGTAGCGCAGGGCGGGCGCATCCTCCGCGGCCACGATCTTCCCGGCCACCGCCGCGGCAAAGGGCTCGCGCTCCCCCTCGGGCAGCCTCTCCATGTGTCCACCCAGAACGACCGTCCCGATAAACCGGGTAAGCTCGTCGACAGAGCCGAACGCGGCGGTCTCGTCGTGCAGCCAGGTCTTTACTTCCTCGAACCCCGCGGCCTCGAGGCGCCTCGCCGTCGTCTCGGCGTCGGCGTAGTTCTTGTCGTCCTCCCAGCCCGCGAAATATTGTCTGAAGCGCTCCTCTTCCATCGTCTCCTTCGTCGCCTCCGTCGCGCGAGCGATGTTGCCTTCGCCCCCGCACTGGGCGACGAGGCGTCCGTGCGGCTTCAGGGCCCGCGCCAGTCTCTCGAAAAGACGTTCGTGGTCCTTGATCCAGTGGAAC
Source organism: Actinomycetota bacterium (assembly GCA_902812425.1). Lineage (GTDB taxonomy): Bacteria > Actinomycetota > Rubrobacteria > Rubrobacterales > Rubrobacteraceae > Rubrobacter_D. Next base: position 592 of record CADDZK010000515.1, on the reverse strand, counting down.
GTGGCCGTGGAGAAGATGAGATCCACGGGCTCCTCAACCCGAAGCTCTAACAGATCCTGCCTCTCTACCCGCACCCGCGGCTCCCCCGCAAACCGCCGCCTCGCGGCCTCGACCATCGCCTCTGAACCATCCACCGCGAGCACAGAACCCTCCGGCAACTTCGCGAGCAAAAGCTCAGTCACCCTTCCTGTCCCGCAACCCGCGTCGATGGCAGCCTCGTCCCCCCTCGCATCCAGACGCTCGAGAACCACCGCCCCCCAACGCGTCTGCGGCGCGGAGAGCTCCTCGTATTCTCCCGCATTCCATTCTCGCGCCAGGATCATACCCCTTGTTTTATCTCACAATGTGAGACATAATGACCGACATATGGACAGTATAGAAGTTATCTCTTCCGGGGGCAAGAGCGGGGTCGGGGTACTGGACAAGTCGGTGGCTATTCTGGCCTTTCTCTCTGCGGGTGCTCCTGCGACGCTGGCCGAGGTGGTCGATGGGACGGGGTTGCCGCGTCCGACGGCGCACAGGCTGCTGTCGGCGCTCGAGACTCACCACCTGGTATCGCGGCAGGATGGGCGATACGTCTTGGGCTTGAGGC
>CADDZK010000514.1 GCA_902812425.1 Actinomycetota bacterium | reverse complement strand
GGAGCACGCCGACATAGTGAGGAGGGCCTTCGAGAGCGTCGGGCAGGACCTCGATGAAGAACAGGGCGTGGAGGAGACGCGCGTCCGCGCCTCCGCCCCGAGCGTGTAAGAGTTTTAGAGAGGAAGAGTGAGCAGTGGCTGCTGAGATACACGTTCCTGAGCTTGGGGAGTCGGTCGCCGACGCGACGGTGGGGAGGTGGCTCAAGCAAGAGGGCGAGGCCGTAAAGTCCGGCGATGCACTCGTCGAGCTCGAGACGGACAAGATCAACTTCGAGGTCGAGGCCGAGCAGGACGGCGTCCTGGAGTCCATCTCAAAGGGCGAGGGCGAGACCGTAAACGTCGGAGAGGTCATAGGTACCATAGGCGAGGGCAACGGCACAGCCCCCGAGCAACAGGAACAGCAGGAAGAAGAGGACGAGCAGCCGCAGGCCGAAGCCGAGCAGCCTGAGGCCGAGAGCGAAGAGGCTGAGGCCGAAGAGGCTGGTAGCGAAGAATCCAACGGCCATCGCGAGGTCGAGGACGGCGCAGGTCGCGCCTCGCCCTCTGTGAGGAAGCTCGCCCAGGAGTACGACGTCGACCTCGCCGAGGTCTCCGGTTCCGGTTCCGGCGGGCGCATCACGCGCGACGACGTGGAGCGTTTGATCCGCGAGCAGTCCCGCCCCGCCGCCCCGGAGAAGACAGAAGAACCCGAGCGCGACGGCAAGGGCGCCTCACAACCTGCCGCCTCGGAGGATGGAAGGGCCGCGCTCGAAGAGCGGGTGCGCGTCTCCCGCAGGCGTCAGACCATCGCCCAGAGGCTCGTCGAGTCGCAGCAGACGGCGGCGATGCTCACCACCTTCAACGAGGTGGACATGAGCGCCGTCATGGAGCTCAGGAGGCGCCGCAAGGACTCCTTCCAGGAGCGCACAGGCGCGCGGCTCGGCTTCATGAGCTTCTTCACCAAGGCCGCCATCGGCGCCCTGAAGGCGTTCCCCAAAGTCAACGCCGAGCTGCAGGGGAGCGAGCTCATCCTCAAGAAGTACTACGACATAGGCGTGGCCGTAAGTACCGATGAAGGTCTCGTCGTCCCCGTCATCCGCGACGCCGACCACAAGAACTTCGCCGAGATCGAGCAGGGCATAGCCGACCTCGCGACGAAGGCCCGCGAGGGCAAGCTAACCCTCGAAGACCTGCGCGGAGGGACGTTCACCATAACCAACGGCGGCATCTTCGGCTCGCTCGTCTCGACCCCGATCCTCACCATGCCGCAGGTCGCGATACTCGGGATGCACAAGATCCAGGAGCGCCCCGTCGTCGTAGACGGCGAGATCGTCGTCCGTCCCATGATGTACCTCGCGCTCTCTTACGACCACCGCGTTATAGACGGCGCAGAGGCCGTGAGCTTCCTGGTGCGCATAAAGGAGCTCATAGAAGACCCCGAGTCTCTGCTGCTGGAAGGCTAGAGGAACTCGACAAGGGGCTCCCTGCGGGGAGCCCCTTCGTCCACCCGTAGAGCCGGCGACCCATTCTGCGCGCTGTGTGACCCTCCGGCGTAGTCGAGGGGCTACAATAGGCTTCGGAAGCTATCTCGGGAGGACGACCTTGGATCTCCGATCTGTCCAGAGGCCTTTGAAAGAAAAATACCGCAGCGCGCCCGGGTCTTCCAGAATAACGCTCGAAGCCAAGGCGAGTCAGCAGGACACCCCGATCTCCTGCTCCGTGGACATCGGGCGCGCGATCCACCAGGCCGAGGCCCACGCGGGCGTCGGAGGAACGGGAACGGCGGCCTGCTCGGGTGACCTTCTGCTCGGGGCCCTGGCGGCCTGCGCCCAGGTGACCTGCCAGATGGTCGCCGAGGCTATGGGGATAGAGACTGAGCGCATCGAGGTGACGGTCGAAGGCGAACTGGACCTCGCCGGAACGCTCGGCATCGCGAGAGACGTCCCCGTCGGTTTCGAGAGCATCAGCACCACCTTCGACGTCGTGGCGCCGCAGGCTACGGAAGAACAGCTTGAGAACCTGCGCCAGAAGACGGAGCAGTACTGCGTCGTCTTCCAGACGCTCTCTGACCCACCGGAACTAAGGACGCGGTGGGCGTAGAGGCTCGGCCTGAGAAGGACGGGCTCGTAGAGCGGTTGCTCGCGGGTGACCGGCGGGCTCTGGCGCGTGTGATCTCCAAGATAGAGCGCGAGGAAGAGGAGACGGCCGAGATCGTCGCCGAGATCTTCAAGGAGACCGGCGATGCCCTCACGGTAGGCTTTACGGGCCCCCCCGGCGTCGGCAAGAGTAGCATCATCGCGAAGCTCATCAAGCTCTACAGGGAGGAAGACAGGCGGGTCGGGGTAGTCTCCGTCGACCCTTCGAGCCCTTTCTCGAAGGGTGCCATCCTCGGCGACCGCATAAGGCTCGCGGACCACTTTCTCGACCCCGGCGTGTTCATCCGCTC
>CADDZK010000513.1 GCA_902812425.1 Actinomycetota bacterium | reverse complement strand
CCGGCATGGGGAGCAGCTGGACCGGATCCAAGAAGACATCCGGTCCCTGGCCGAAGAAGAGATACCCGGGCTGAAGAATGAGATTCACGAGCTGCGCAGGATAATAGCCGACACGAGATACGGGAGGGATAGTCGGGCGTCCGATTGACGATGTCTTATCGAGACACTCTGCCGGCGTCCCGGGACCGGACGCACTGGTGCAGGGGTGAGATCCTGAAGCCCCGTAGGAAGGAGGGCAGGAGGGTGCGATCCGCGGTCGTAGTCGGGGGTGGCCTTGCCGCCGCGGGCCTGCTCGGATGGACTGGGCTAGAGGTGACGCTCCTCGAAGCCGCCCCATATCTGGGGGTAAGAGCCGGCGCGTCACGCTGGATGGGCAGCGCATCGACACAGGTCCTGAGTTCCTCACTTTCCTAGGGATCTGGGAAGAGTATCTCGGTCGTTGGGATGGGCCCGGCGACGAAGCCGGACAAGCGGCACGGATAGCCGGCCTCGACCTCGTGCGCCTGCCCGAGATCGGCACCTACCATTACCGCGGCGAGGTCTGCTCCCTGCCCGTAGAGGAAGATTATCCGTGGTATGTGTACTGGAAGCGCTACGTCGACCTCCACGCCGGGTTCGGACCCGACGTGACGCTGCTTCTCACCTCCGACTGGAAGGACCCGCGCATCAGGCCGGTCCTCAGGCGGATCGCGGGCCAGGGGAGGCTCACAGGGGCTACCTGGAGAGCCTCCCCTGGCTCCCCGAGGGACTGAGGGAGATCATCGCTATCCATACCCTCGATGGCGGGTCAGGACCGAGGGACGCTCCCGCCCTCTACGCGGCCATGCCTGCCGTGATAGCGACGGAAGGGGCCTGGGTCCCCGAAGGGGGACTCTACGAGCTCGTGCGCGCCCTGAAGAGGCTCGCCGAGGCGGGTGGGGCCGAGCTGAAGACGGGGGAGCCGGTCGAGCGTATAGAGGCCGGGCGGGTCTTCGCGGGGGGATCTGTGTACGAGGCTGACTTCGTCGTCACAGACCTCGATGCGGTCCGTCTGGAGGCCCTGTTGCCCTCGGGACGCACCTCGGTGCCCAAGAGGCTCACCCCTTCCGGGGTGGCTACGTACGCCGTGATGGGCGAGCTGTTACCTTCAGGGGTGCCGAACCGCACCGTGCTGCTGCCCGCGGACACGGAGGCTTTCTTCGCGAGCCTCGAGTCGGGAGAGGAGCCAGATCAGACGGTCGTCTTCCTCAACCACTATGGTCCCGGCGAGGTGTATCCCAACGAGAAGGGTACCCTGACGCTGCAGCTCGCCGTGCCTGCCAGCGGCAGGAGCTATGACCTGGCCGACCCGCTGGTCGCGAGGGAGATGCGCAGGGTGGAGGATGCGCTCGGACTGCCTCGCCCCCTGACGAGCTATCTCGAAGATTACTTCGTGCTCGATCCCGCGTACTTCGCAAAGTGGGGAGCGCAGGCGGAGCGATGTACGGTGGGGGCCCACCCGTTCTGGCAGATCGGGCCGCTGCACTGCCCGCCTTACTCCGACCGCGGGCGACCCAGGCTGTGGCGGGTCGGAGCTTCAGTGCATCCCGGCGGGGGCGTCCCTGCCGTGTTGAGCGGGGCTATGATCTCGACGGCCAGGTTATTGGGTAGGCTGGATTCCTAGAGAGAGGCCGTAGGGTTGCAGCTGTTCACTTGGGGGGCCTGAACAGGTCTGTGTAGGCGCTCAAGGATTCCTGTACCACCTGCTGGAAAGCCTGCTGTTGGGCCACGGCCTGCTCCATCCACTGTTGGGACATCTGCTGGAAGGTCTGCTGCTGTCTCTGTGCCAGCTCCATCCACTGCTCGGAGGCTTGATGGAAGGCCTGCCCGGTAGCCCGCTGGCCCTCTTCCTGCGGCGGTTGGGAGACGTAGAAGGGAGGGGTGTTCAGCAGTTGGATGTATGAGGCCATGGTGTCCTGCATCATCTGCTGGAAAGTCTGTTGCTGCCTCTGGATCTGATCCGCCATCGACTGCATCGTGGAGATCCATCTCCTCGCGACCTCTTCCGCCGCTTGCTGGCCCCTGCTTATGTTCTCGCTCACGCTCTTCCCTCTCAGCCAGATGTTTGCGTCACAGACCACATATTCCCACCGGGAAGACCATCAAACTAACCGCGTCGTCTGGCAGGATCTTGGTCCGAGCCTTCACCCGAGATAAACTGCCAGGCGAGCTCAGGATGGACGCGGCAGACGTGGGCCTTTGAATCAGGGAGCAGGATTTGATGCAGGAGCGTTATCGATTCTGGGTCTGGTTCGTGGACAACTGGTCTCGCCTGGCACTCCCTGCGGCGGTGCTGATGCTGTGTTCGCTGCCGGTCCTGCTCACCGCCGACAACGTGGCGTTGGTGCTCGCTTACACGTTGTTGCCCGCGTACATGATCCACCAGTACGAGGAACACGCGCACGGGAGGTTCGTCGCGTTCTTTA
>CADDZK010000512.1 GCA_902812425.1 Actinomycetota bacterium | reverse complement strand
TGATTGCTCTGGTTCGCCTGGCGCACTCCAGCGCGACACCGAGCAACTTCACTAGCGGAGCGGTGTTAACCTTGCCCCACTCGCCGCCAAAAGGCAGAACTTTAGAGCGGCGCACAAGAACCCACAAGAACCTATTTGCAAACCCATTCTCCGTATCAGTTTTCGACAGAAGACGTACTAGCTCCGAACGGGTTATGTGGCCGATTACGGATATGTGCGCCCCGGTTGCTTTCAGAGGGCTGTTGCGGGTCATGGAGCCGAGACTGTCACCATCCCATGCGGCGCGGATGGCAGCCGACAGGGTATTGCCCTCGCGGGTCATGACCTTTAGGACACGGCCGAACTCGCCCTCCACGACCAACAAGCGCTTGTCCGCCACGCCAGGATCGACCACGACCATGTCGCCGTTCTTGTCCTCGCTAACAACCGGGTTTCTGACGGCGAAGATCAGCCCCTCGCCGCTGCTGAGGCCGTTGAGTATTCGATCCTCCGCCCACGTCTCATCTACCGCGTGCATGAGCTGCTTGACGTGACCGACGCTCGTGCCTTTCCGGCCCTTCGCGGTCTCCCCCACGAGGGCGGCATTGAGGTTGAGGTGGTGGCGATCAGCCTCGACCTGGACGTAAGCTCTTCGCCCCGCGGCATTCCCGGCGGCGATCAGCAGGTTGACCAGCACCGCTACGGAGTCGGCCTCGGTGTGCGGCTCTATAGCTTTCACGATGGCGCCGGTAAGCCCGTAGAGGGCTGCATCGTCGAGCGCGGGCCACAGCGGATGGACGGCCTTGTGGCCGTTGCGTGAAAAGCGCGAAAAGTTCTGTGTAGCATCTCCCCTGACCTCGCCTCCCGCACAGGTCTCGCTTTCCATGCTGTAGCGGTCTCGCTCTCCTTTCCGACCGTATATCTTTCCCGCCCTGGTGGAGGCCAGCGGCTTCGCGTTTTCTATCATACCGGAGAGCCATTCCTCGAAGTTGTCCGGATCCTCGAGAAGCCGACCGTTTACGTCCGACCCGTGCGCCGCATTGTCCGGCCACTCGACCACCCGCACCGTGGCGGCGCCCGCCCCGAGCAACGTCAGGGCATCCTTTCGCGCGTCGGTCTCCTCCCCAGCGTCATAGAAGACGCTCACCTCCAGGTCCGCGAACGCTTTAGCATAGGCTTGCTCCAAGAGCCCCGCCCCCGCCTGGGATACCGCGATGTAGCCCGCCTGCCGCAAGCTCAGGGCGTCCTCTTCTCCACAGCAGAGGATTACAGAGGAGCCCGGCTCCAGCTCCTTCAGAGTCTCCATCCCGAACGGGATGATCTTGGCCGGGTCGTTGGGCTTCTTGCCGTGTCCCTTCGGAGGCAGATCTTTGGCGTACCCTTCCCACCACTGTCTCCGCTTGCCCTTGGCGTTGCGGGTCTCGCTCTTATAGTGGATGCCGAGCAGACCGCCGCTCTTGCCGATGCAGGGGTAGGTGAACGCCTCGCGTTCAGCGTCATACCCTATCCAGGCACTCTTGACGGTTGCCGCATCGAGCCCCCGGATCTCGAAGTAGGAGAGCTTGCCGCTGCCGTCCAGGAGCGCTTTGTGCGCAATGAGCGCTTGGTCGCGAGAGCTCATTGCGTCCGCTCCAATACCCAGCCAGGGCGCACGACTAAGACCAAGTGGTCCTCGTCGAGGGTCTCTACGTCTGCATGGTTCCGAAGAGCCGCTCGCAGTCTGCGTAGCTCTGCGGGGCCATCAGGTTCGCGCAGGTCGAACGCGATGACCAGGCATTCAGGATGAGTCAGGTACAATAGTGGAGACGCCGTCACTAGATCTCCTTTCGGCGTCATCGAGGGCGGTTGTAGCGGGGCCGCCCTCTTCACTTGCATTACGTTCGATCAAGAATTTGTAGACAGTAGTGAGGGCGGCTAGCTCCTGCTCCGGCGTGACGCCGGAGCAGGGTGAGTAGATGATGCGCGGCGCGTCATTCATCCTGCCCACTTTCGCCAGCCGGGACAACAAGCCGCTCAATTTCGCGCCGCATTATCTCCTCGAATTCCGGTTCCCACCCTGCTCGTGGTCGGGCCACGAGCAGTAGGACTAGGTGGTCCCACATTTCGCGAAGATGGTCATTGTTGTCACTCTCCAACATCACCGGAGAGTGAACAATTAGATCAATTAAAGATAAAGAAGATTATTCTGGCGATGGCAGCTTCAAGTTGTCCAGACGCTCTACATCTTCTCGGCTGAAGCCGGCCTGCCTCAATTCTTGGCGAATGTCTGTATCGGCTGCGCCCTCCTTGCGGCGCTTCTTTATGTACCACGCTGCCCCTTGCTCGTATGGGGAGACCTCTCCGGTACTGGGGCCCGTCTTTACCTCACCGCCACGCATCAGGCGCGCAACAAGCCGAGCCTCGCCCTTTAGCCCGCGGGGGACGTGGCCTGACTTTGTTTTCCTTCCTTCGATGTGCAACTTCAACT
>CADDZK010000511.1 GCA_902812425.1 Actinomycetota bacterium | reverse complement strand
CCCCAGGTGGGATCGTAGTAGCTATTGAACTCCGAGAGGCTGCCGGTATCGTAGACATTATCGCCCGCCGTGAAGACTGTGCCGGGGATATAGCGAATGAGCTCTGCGGTTGCCTCGTCGTTGTTGTTAGTGCCGCCTGCTATGTCGCCCGCCCCGACCATGACCGGATCGCCCTGGATAGAGGAAGTGTCCACGGTCCAGGTACTGCTGGCAGGAGTGGGATCCGTGTTGCCGGCGGGGTCGGTCGCCCGCACCTGGAAGGTGTGCGCGCTATCAGCTAGCCTGGTGTACTCCTTGGGCGAGGAGCAGGCGCTGAAGGAACCGCCGTCGAGGCTGCACTCGAAGGTAGAGCCAACCTCGGAGGAGGAGAAGGCGAACTTGGCTGAGTTGACGTTGACCGTGCCAGAGGCACCGGAGTCGATGGTCGTTTCGGGTGGGGTAGTGTCGGAGGCAAGGTGGACGGTAAGTTGGGGACGCTGGGTAACGGTGGATGATTCGCGAGTGTAGAAATCGAACCCGTCTGTATTGGACTCATCAGCGATGATGATCCCTTGGTTACTCGCGGGATTGTCCACCCAGTCTTGCACCATGGTCGGGGAGATGGAGAAGCTCTGCGGCCCCGTAGCCGAGGGAGTTATGCTGCCGATCACGGTGGCATCCCTGTCGAGCGGCCCTTTTGCCCCTGCTATCTCCCACGGCTTAGCACTGGCGTACATGTTCCAGGTCGCCGCCTTCTCTACCCATGCCTGCTTGAGTCTGTAGGCTTCGTAAGTTTGGGTACTCTTGTCTTTGACGTTCAGCGTTACGGAGGCTGCGCTGACTTGCGTGCCCGGGGCTATTGTGGAGAGATCCCACCGGATGAGGGCCGATTGGTCTTTGCCACTGCCTGCTGGCCTATCCCCTCCAACACCCACAGAGGTGGTGCCGCCCGAGGCCTTATCAGGAGCATATTCATTAATCTTTGTGTCGGCGGTGCTCGTCAGGGCCGGATTCGCTTCGGCGTGAGACCCGTACGCGAAGATACTCGCCATAAAGAGCAGTGCAATGCCCAGTGCTATCAGAAGCGACATGGATGTTTTGACTGATGTGTTGAACGCATTGAATTTTGTCATCTCTGTTGTTCACCACCTATTCGTGTGTTCGTCTTCGTCGCTTGGACGAATTCGTCGTGGTGAGGCGAGGACCCTGCCTCGTCAGGTAAGGAACTCACCCCGTCCGTCGCGACACAAGCTAGTGTGCATTAGCCTCATCCGTTTACACATCGCCCAAGTGGACCTTTCTTCTCGGTCTTTGGGGCACCATGTGTAGAGCAGTTGGACAATGACCAAGTGGACACTTTGGAGTCCCACTCGCCTCAGAGGGAAGCACTCTCTCTATCCTCCGCCTCGCTCATCGAGCAGACCGAGCTCTACTGCCTTTACAGCTGCCTGCACACGGTCGCAAACCCCTAGCTTCTCGCCGATGTGTCGCATGTGACTCTTTACGGTGCTAGTGCTGATCAAGAGGTTTGTGGCTATCTGCTGGTTGGTCTGTCCTTGCACTAGAAGCCTTAGGACTTCAACTTCTCGAGGCGTAAGAAGATCATCGTCTGAAGGCGATCCTCCTCTCTCCTGAAGAGTCGCTTCGGGAGCAGAGCCCTCTACCGTTACTTCCTTCTCCTCCTTCGCACTTGCGTTCATCAGGCTCTTGATCAGCCGCATAGCTAGCTCCTCATCTACAGGGGAGTGCCCTGAGAGCACCCTAAAGACGGCATCGACTAACCGCTCAGCACAAGCGTCTTTGAGGACGTAGCCTTCTGCACCAGCCTCAAGGGCGTTCGAGAGACCCCTAGATTCGTCGATGGCGGTAAGGACGAGCACGTGGATCTCAGGAGACTCCTCCTTTATGGCACGGGTGGCTGCAACTCCGTCCATCACGGGCATGCCTAGATCCATCAAGACAAGATCTGGTCTATGGCGGCGACACATCTGTAGTGCCTGGTGGCCGTCGGATGCCTCTGCGACCACCTCTAGGTTTGGATGCTTCTCGAGAGTGTCCCTTACGACAGAGCGAAAGAGGGGATGGTCGTCAGCCACAACGATACGCGAAGGTCCTTGTGCTGTATGGAAATCCTCATGTTCCATCATCATCTCCTCTTACTCGCTTTTAGTATTTGTGTGGGCAGCGAATTTAGAGGCCGCAGTCTCTTCTCAAGGCGAGGGGCCGGCGATTGAATTGGCCGTCCCCCGCAGGTGTTTATGACAGGAGCCCGCAGACGTCGACCAGTTGCCCTTCGCCAGTCAGGGGCTGAACGACGTTGCCATTCTTGTCGAAGATGTAGCTATAGTTCCCTATCGCCAGTACGAAGCCCGCTTGGGGATCACCAAGGAGATTACGACCCGTCGCCTCTGTTACCACATCACCGTTCGCCAGGGTGGTCTGGTGAAAGGCGCCGGTGATACTGAGG
>CADDZK010000510.1 GCA_902812425.1 Actinomycetota bacterium | reverse complement strand
TAGTTACATCAAGGCGCTTGCCGGGGACGCGCCCGTCATGGTGGAGATCACCACCGGCCACGTCCGTGTAATCGAGGGACCCCGCAGCCTCACGCTTCGCGTCATCGACGGCGAGTTTCCCAACTACCGTCAGCTCCGCCCGGCCGCAACCCATCATCAGGTGACGTTCGCGGACGAAGCCGGCGAGGTCGACAAGGTCCTCAAGACCTTCGAGCGACTGAGCGACAGGTTCGGCGGGGGCGCGCCCATCGTTCTCGACCTCCACGACGACGGCCTCGTGCGCGCCAGTGTGTCCCTGGTCGACGTGGGCGAGCATCACGCCGATCTAGCAGTGAAGAGCTGCACCGGCGAGGGACTGCGCATCGCCTTCAACCCGCGCTACCTGCGGGCCGCGGTCGGGTTCTCGGGCGGAGAGATCGAGATAGTAGATCCGCTCAAGCCGGCCGTCTTGGCCGACTCGGCATGTGACGGGCGCTACGCCCTCCTGATGCCGGTGCGGCTCAGCTGATCGGCAAGAGGGGGAGATGGGCTCGCTACGGCATGCTCAGGGCCCTTCTCCCCCTCCTTACAGAAAGGAGAAGCAGTGTCTTCTGTCACCAGCTCCATAACCACCCCTGCCACGCGCACAAGGAGGCGCAGTGACGCGGTTGGGTTCACCAACGACGATGCCACACGACGATCGGAAAGACGACCCCTTCCTAGTGAGACCAGGGTGGCCGCGAACGCGGGGCTCGATCCGTCCCGAAACCTGGCTCGGGCCTGCGCCGACTTCTACCTGCTGTCCTACCTGCGCCGGCCGCACTACGTGCCCGAGGCAGCGAGGCGGCTTGAACTTCTCGTCGAGGATCTCGCCAGCGAGTTCACCGTCTACCTCGATCTCGCCTGTGGCGGCGAGCTACGGCACGCGTCTAGCTGGCCCTACGAGCTGCCTCCCTGCCCCGTGATCGGGGCGAGCAGCGATCGCTCGGTGGCATGGCGCGAGTGGCTCGCCTGGGAGTCGCCCCTCTACCGGGCGGAGTACGCGGTCCAGGCATTCGAACAAGCGACATGGCCGGGACGCAATTACGGCGGAGAGCCGTGGGCGGAGATCGCCGCGGTCCTGGAGTCGCACCTGCGCGGCGCTCTGTCCGCTGAGCTGTTCCTCGACCGGGTGTGGAATCTCCAGCACCATGGGGGCATCGTCCTCAACAAGGTGTATGAGACCGAGGAGCTCGCTACGGTGCTCCAGGCTCACGGCAAAGACGACAACGACGCGCTGCTCTCTTACGCCAGCGAGCCAACCAAAGATTTGTGGGCGGCGACGTTCTCTCGAGGGTCTCGAAGCCTTGCCGAGATCGCGGAGATGTTCCTGTTGTGGGAGCGGCTCTCATTCGGTTCCACGGGATAACCATCAACTAGCGCAAGGAGAAGAGGAGAGAGGGGGCATGGGAAAGAAGAAGAGAAGTCTGGATAGGGAGTCGGGCTGCTTGACCGTTTGGGGTTGCGAGAACATCAATGATCCAAGCGACAGGTCCCCGGGCCCGTTCGGCTTCCCCGAGGAGGCGGTAACGCAGGCGCTGTGCCATCACTGGCGCCAGCCTGTACAGATCACCGAGGAGACGGTCGTCTACGCGTCCGCGTACATGGACAGGCCGAGGGCGGATGCGTGGGCTTGGCCCGACGTCGGTATCTACTTGTCGTCGGTTTGGGCAGAGGAGATGAGTCTCGCTTCCAATCGGTGGGCTGGCCCGAGAATTGGACCGTCCGCGGAGCTCGCCGTCCTGTCCTGCCCGGACGGTGGTTCTCCCTTAGATGAGGAGAACACCGAACGGGTTCTCGCATATGGCCTCAGGGGCTCTCTACAGGGACGCTACGTGGAGATCGGATGCAATGCCGGGCACGGCCGTACCGGGATGGCACTCGCGACTCTAATGATCCTGGCCGGATTGGACGCCGAAGCTGCCATGGTCAGGGTCTGGGAGTGTTACTGCGAGTTCGCCATCGAATCCCCAGGCCAAGAACGCTACCTGTTCGATCTATCCAAGCGTCTAGGAAGGAAGAAAGGATGAACATAGGGAGGTCAGGAAGCAGACACAAGACGCTGTGGACGGTCCTCCCTGGACCTCGTTCTTTGATGGCAGAGGTTCGCGGATTCCAGATAGCGCTCACCACCCTCATTCCACCCGAGGCAGATTTGGGCACTCCCGTACGTAAGCTGAAGCCAGAGCCGAGACCTCGTTGGTGAGGATTACTACCGGAGGGAGTTGCTTTTTGCACTCTGCCTAGACCGTGAAACTCTCGGTTCGATCCTCGCTCACCTTTAAGGGGTTCTTCCCCTACTGGGCGACTCCTAAAAATGTCGCCCAGTAGGGGACCTTTCGCTCCAGTTCCTGGCCGGATCACATTTCGAGGAGCGTCGACACTCCTTTCGTCCATTAGATAAAGCCTTCATGACATGCGGTATCAGGTCG
>CADDZK010000509.1 GCA_902812425.1 Actinomycetota bacterium | reverse complement strand
GCAAGGGCAGCTTTTCCTCTACTTACCCCTATCCACCTAAGTGCGTGGAAGGAGTCTTCTGCGAACTTCGCCTTGACGGAGTTCTAAGAAGTTCACTGTTGATCTACGGTGGCGCTAGGCCAATGTTGTTGGCGTTGACAGGAGCCCACCCACAGCGTATGCTGAGTGAACACTCAACGAGTATCCGCTCAACGTGTGGATGCGGAAGGGGGCCGTGGAATGCGGGAAGGCTACACACCGACCGAACGGCCGCCTACGGCACGCCAGAGGATGGCGGCGGCGCGCCGCGAGCAGATCCTCGAGACGGCGCTGGGGCTGTTCGCCGAAAGTGGCTTCGATGCCACCTCGACACGCCAGATCGCCAAAGAGGTGGGTATCGCTGAGGGCCTCATCTTCCACTACTTCCCGACCAAGGCGAGCCTGCTCACCGCGATCCTGCAAGACCGGCTGGAGGGCCGAAGGGCCTTCAGGACTCGGTTGCGTCCCCTTCTCGACGATGCGGGCGGCAAGCCGGCACGCGAGGTGTTGCACGCCGTGGCTTCCGGCTGGCTCGCTACCCTGCGCAGGGACGAGGAGTTCATCGTCGTCCTGTTTACGGCGGCCCAGACGAACTCCGAAGTTCGGGCGGCGTGGCAGGGGCTTATACGGGAGGGTACCGAACTGCTCACCAGCTACCTCAGCTCCCGCGCGGAGGCCGGAGAGCTCAGGAAGGACCTGCCGCTCGAGACGGCGGCGACCGTGTTCGTCTCCTCGCTCATGATCTTCTTCCTGACCCGCCGTCACCTGCCCGAGCCCGAGTGGAAAGAACGAAGCGAGGCCTACGCGCGGGAGCTGATCTCCGTATGGCTCGAAGGGTCGAGGGCATGAACGCGCATCACACCGAAGAGAACGTCGGCCGGGGTCCGCTGGTGATCGGCCTGGTCGGGGCGGCTGCCCTCGATCCTTCGGAGATAGGGACGAAGGCGGCCAACCTCGCGCGGCTCGCCGATGCCGGGTTCCCCGTGCCCCTGGGGCCGGTGGTGACGCCCGGGGCGGAGGAACGATGGAAGGAAGCGCGTCCGCGCGTGCTCGAGGCCGCGACCGGGTTAGGGGCGGCAAAGTTCGCGGTGCGCTCCTCGGGGACCGCCGAGGACCTGGAAGGCGCCTCCTTCGCCGGCCAGTACGAAACTCTGCTGGGCGTACCCTTCGAAGGGCTACCCGGGGCGGTGAGGAGAGTCTTCGACTCGGCAGACGTCTCGAGGGTAGCCGCCTAAAGGGAGGCGCGCGGCGAGGCTTCGGCGGGGACCGGGAGGCCGCGGATGGCCGTGCTCGTTCAGGCCATGGTGAAGGCCGACTCCTCGGGCGTCGCCTTCACGGCCAACCCCGTGACGGGTGAGCGCGGCGAGGTCGTTCTCACCGCGGTCCGCGGGCTTGGCGAGAGGCTCGTCTCGGGCGAGGCGGTGGGCGACGAGTGGGTGGTAAGAGGCGAGGATGCCATCCTACGGCGCGAGAGCGAGGGGGCGCTCACCCGGAGACAGGCGCTCGAGGTCGCGTGGCTGGCGCGGCGTGTGGAGGAGCACTTCGACGCTCCGCAGGACGTGGAGTGGGCGATCTCCGGAAACACGCTCTACCTGCTCCAGGCGCGCCCCATGACGGCCCTGCCGGAGCCCACCGAGTGGGAGCCCCCCGCGTCGGGGTACCGGATGCGCAACTTCCGGCTCGGGGAGTGGCTGCCCGAGGCGATGACCCCGCTGTTCGCCGACTGGCTGCTCGCCCTCATCGAGGGCGGCTACCTGCGGGGGATGCGGTCCACAGTGGGCACCGCCGTCCCCTTCGGCTACGCCGCGATCAACGGCTGGTACTACACCACCCTCCCCCAGGTGTCGCCGCAGCTCCTGCTGCGGGCATTGGCGGAGAGCCGCGGCCGCATGGTTCCGGTCATGTTCAACGCCCTCATCAGGGTCAACAACGATCCCGTTAGGGCGGACCGCGCCGTGCTACGCCGCCTGGCCGACGAGTGGAGAGACGAACTCCTTCCGCGCTACCAGCGGCTGGTGAGAAGCGCGCAGGATCGAGCAGAGTCCGCGACGCCCGCCGAGCTGGTCGGGATAGTGGAAGAGGTCGGCACGACGGTCGGCGAATACCTGTTCTCGCTTGCGATAGTCGGCGGGTCGGCCTGGAAGATGGAGGCCGCCCTGGCCAAGTTCCTCAGCGAGCACCTCGCGGGCCAGGTGGGCTCCGGCCACCAGGGGCTGCTGCGCGGCCTACCTGACGTGGAGGCGGGAACGCCGCCGCACGCCGTGCAGAGCGTGGACTGGTACCGTCCCACCCTCGGCGAACTCGGCCTCGCGGGTGAGGATCCCGACGCGCTGGCGCGTCGGAGGGAGACCGCGGTCGAGCGGGAAGCCGCCGAAGAGGCGTGCCGTGCTGCCCTCGCCGGCCGGCCACGGCTACTCGCGCGGTTCGACGCCC
>CADDZK010000508.1 GCA_902812425.1 Actinomycetota bacterium | reverse complement strand
CTTCTCTACTCGAGTAGATCCGGGCCTGTAGACGGTCGTCGTCTCACCCCGCCAGGCCACACGCCCCGTCTGCAGGAGCCACCTGGTTGCCCCGATCGCAAGGCGCTTGTACTTGCCGAAGGGGACTCGCACGACCTCCACGTCGAGCCCTGCGTTCTCGAGCTCCCTCTCGATCGCCGCGGCGAGGCCGGGATCCTCGGCGTCGATCCGTATCTCCCTGACGCGCCACGCCTTGCAGTGATCTACGACCACACGCGCTATGCCGTCGTCGTCGATCTGGGTGAAGGAGTACTCACCCCACAGCTCTATCCGGTCTCCCGTGCGCTCCTGGATGGCCAGGAGTGAAGCCCTCTTCGCATAGCCGGGGTCGAGGCTGAGGACCTGCAGAGCATCCTTCGCCGGCCGCACCTTCTTACCCCGCTCGAGGGCTGCGTCGACGAGCTCGCGGCGGTAGACGAGCCCGGTCTCGGGGAGCGCCACCTGCTGCTGCTGGCGCATGAAGGAGTCGGGGTTAGCCGCCTTCTTCTCCATGAGCGAGGCGAAGTCGTGGATCCACGGCCACAGGCATCTCGCGTCTGGCGAAGCCGCGGAGATCCCGCGCGCCTCGTTCTTCTCCCGGTAGCCGAGGACGTCCTCTTCGTCGAGGGCCGGGTAGGTGACCGAGTGAAAGCGCGCGTCTTCTTTCAGGCGCTCGTACTCGTCGTCGTGGTGCTGGCGAGTGCCTATCACCCAGATCTTCCCGCCCTTGGCCACGGAGTTGAGGACCTCGTCAGCCACCCACCGGTGTAGCTTCTCCCTCTTGGCCTGGGTGGTCGAGTTGAGGAGGAAGCTCACCAGGTCATCCAGGATCACTATGTCGAAGCGGTAGCCTGGTATCGGGCCGCCGGCGTACGTGGAGAGGACCGTGGGCTCCTTGAGGATTCTCTCGCGCTCTACCGTGAACTGCTCGTCGCCCTT
The DNA here is from genome assembly GCA_902812425.1 of Actinomycetota bacterium. Lineage (GTDB taxonomy): Bacteria > Actinomycetota > Rubrobacteria > Rubrobacterales > Rubrobacteraceae > Rubrobacter_D. The sequence continues at coordinate 1,533 of CADDZK010000508.1, read as the reverse complement.
CTTGGAGACGATCGTGACACCGGGGAAGATCGCCCGGTAGGCGGCGTTCCTCTCGATGTGCTCACGTAAGACCCTCGTCCTCTGGGCCGCCTGGTCGAAGGTGGCGCTGACGATGAGGATCCTCACCTCGCGGTTGACCCCGATCTCGAAGAGCGGCAGGCACTTGCCGAAGATCTCCGTCTTCGCGTGCTCGCGGGCCGCCTCTATGAGGAGATGATCGAAGGCCTCCGTGAGGTCGAACCACTCCAGGTGGTGCCAGTTGTTGACGATAGGCTCGCCGAAGGTGTCTGTGAAGGCGACCTCGTTGAAGCGGGCCTTACGGGCTGCCCGCCTCCTCTTCAGCTTCCGCAATCTGCCTATCGAGCTCGCGGACGTCTGCGCCAAGGTCGAAGTTCACCGTCACCTTCTGCTCTACGGGCCCTCCGTTCTTGCCCGTGACCTCCTGCTTCACCCTGTCGCCGTAGACCTCGGAGCGGCGGCCCTTCAGAAGGAAGATCGTCAAGGTGTCGGAGAACTGGCGGACCACGCCCACCTCGACGCCCTCGTAGAAGACCGGCTTGAGCGTCCCCTCGTAGGCGCGCCTCCTGGCCTCTTCCTCGAGGTAGTCGAGGCCCTCCTCGATCGCGTCGTCCCAATCGGAGCGGAACGTATCGGAGGTGTCACGCTCTTTGTAGACGGTCTTGCGGCTGACGCCGGCGTCCTTCGCGGAGCGCGAGACGTTTGCAGTCTCCCGAAGCCGTTCGAGGAAGAGGGGTTTCCAGACCTTTTTAGGTGTCACCCCTTGTCACCCCTAACTACCTCCGCTCCTTGCACTCCCCGCCGGCGGCAAGTGGCCGCGGCGTCTTGTCCGCCGTGCAGATCACCTCACCGAAGAGTGCGCACTCGTATCGCCCCGGTCCGTTCTGGACGTCCTGCTCGCGCAAGGGGATGGCCGTACCACCCACCATGTCCTTGACGCTCTTTAGAGAGCTTGCTCCCACGTAGCGCTGGTGGATACAGCCGTAGCAGCTCTCCCGTGCGAGCGTGGGCTCGCCGAGACGCTCTACCTCGGACATATCTTGTCCCCCGACTCGACGCTCTCCTGGAGGACCTCGGGACGGAAGCGCCTGAAGGTTGTCCCTGGGTGAGTGTCCATGAAGGCCTTCAGGTCCGCTCTCGCCTTCCCCACCGTGGGGAACTCGTCTGCGATCCCCTCCATATTCGCGCAGAGCTCCGCCATGAAGGCTGAAGCGAGCATGGAGAAGCGGTCCTGCAGGCCCCTGGAGGCGCGCCTGGGCGGCTCCTCGCGTCCACTCGGAAGGTCGAAGTACTCGCGAGTCAGAGCGCGTCCTTTCCACGGAGCGAAGCTGGACAAAGCCCGCCGGCGGGGAGGATGGGAGAACGCCGGCGGGCATCAAAATGCCCCGCTCGTCAGCGGGGCCAACCTCTGTATCGGGGCCGTCGCCCCCCAATTGGGATAGTGGCTAAGCGGGGCGACTGAGGAAATTGCCAGGGCGCCCTGTCGTGTCCTTTAGCGCCGCCCCTCACAATATG
>CADDZK010000507.1 GCA_902812425.1 Actinomycetota bacterium | reverse complement strand
TCCCAGCCCTGGGCGACAATGACATCGGCCCCCGCCCCTGCCGCCCGCCTGGCCTCTTCCGCGCTCGAAACCGTGTGTGTAACCCGCGCGCCGGCCGAGTGGACCGCCTCCACGTATGGGGATGGGTCGCCCCAGAAAAACGAGACTACATCGACGCCTTCTTCGAGGCACGCTTCCAGCCGTTCGCCTTGGGGCCACGCCAAGATTAGGTTCACGCCGAAGGGACGGTCGGTGTGCTCGCGGGTCTGCTTTATCGTTTCCCTGATGGCGGTGGGCTCCTGTAGGCTCATGGCGAGCATCCCTAGCGCGCCGGCGTTGGAGACGGCGGCCGCTAAAGCCGGGCAGGTGGCGCCGCCGATTGGTGCCTGCACTATGGGTACCTCGATGCCCAACAGGCGGGTCAGCTTTGTTTTGATCTTCTCCACACTCCTCCGTTCGTTTCCCGTTATTGCAGGCTACTAACTTCCTTGCGCGCTCCGCCAGTAGGATTGCAGAGCAGCCCTGTGGCTGTGAGCTCCGCGTCATGCCCGAATGCCGCGAGCGAACGCCCAGCATAAATGTATTACACCCTGACGGTCGTCTTGAACGTGCCTCAGCGCTGCCCAGAACGTTCCACGTAAGCGCAGCAGGCCGGGCTCGGCGAACATTCTTTTCGTCCGACCGAGCCCCCGCACCTCGGCTTCGAGATCCCCAACAGTTCTCCTCTATAGACTTGTACCGGAAGATGACCCGCTCGCCGGGGTCGGGAATCCTTGACAGTACTCCGAAGACCCCGGCGGCAGCTTCATACGTCACCTAGTCACGGGCGTCTTCCTCGAAGACTTCGACCGTCCCTAGCATCCGGCACTCGCCCTCGAGGAAAGTCTTTGCGTGCTTCCACTGCGCGACGAGTCCGACCTCTTGATGATCCACTTCTCCAGATCTTCCTGCTCGTTGTCCGGCCAGCGGATGCATGTCTCGTTCGAATGGGGCGGTTGCTCTCTCACCACCTCGGCGGGACACACGGGCTCTCCGTACGCGCTGCCGATAGGCGAAGCGCCGACCGACCGTGCTCACCAGAGGAGGCGACGTCTTCCATCGCGGAGGGTAAGACTAGGAACGAAGTTATCCGCTGCTCTAGCCGCCGGGGAAGTTGATGACCCGGCTGACCGCCAGCACCATGTTCAAAACGATCATTATGACCACCAGGAGCCCCACGACGGTGGCGAACGGTCGTCTCCGGGTGTCGTGGCCTGGCTGGCGGTCGAGCCACGGCACGGCGTAGAGCAGCACGATGAAGAGCGTAGGCACGACGACGGCCCCGAAGGAGATCAGGGCGTACCCGGGGAAGAACATGAGCATCTGCTCGTAGAAGAAGAAAAACCACTCGGGACGGGGTACGTAGGTGACCGTCGCCGTGTTCGCAGGCTCCGTCAAGGGCGCCGGCGCGAGGTAGGAGAGCGCGGTGACGATGAGTAGGAGCAGCACGCAGAGGTAGCCCTCTATGAGGATCTGGTCGGGGAAGAAGGGTATCGTTTCGTCGTAGGAGTCGTAGACGTTCTCCTCTGTGATCTCCTCTTCTTCTCCCCGCTGCGCATCGGCCCCAGGGCTCCAGACGGCCTGCCGGAGGAACTCCTGCACGGTGAACCCATGGGGGAACGCCTTCCCTCCGCTTCCTTCTTCCATGTACCCGACGCCGGGGTGCTCCCCGGCCACGTTCCGTCGCGTATCAGTCACTTTCTACCCAACCTTTCCGGCCATTCGCCTCTCTTGTGGCCCGAGGATCTCCTCTTCCGGGAGGACCTTCCGTTACCCAATCACCCGCTCCCATCTCGGAAACCTTCTTCGTTCTCCTCGTAGCGCGCGTACTCCTCAAGACGCCTGCGTTCGCGCAGCCTCGCGACCCTGTCGCGGTACTCCATCTCGCTGCCGAACACCCCGTGCTTGAGCACGAGGACGACGCCATGCAACAACACAAGCGGTGCAATGAGTGCTGGGAGGACCCAGACGTGAAGGGCGAACAAGCGACTGAGCGTCGCGGGACCAGCCACGTCGCCGCCCAGGAGGAAGTGCGTAACCGGCGATCCCACAAAAGGCGAGTAGGAGCCGATCTTTACCCCGACAACCGTGGCCCAGAAGCCGTCCTGATCCCACCGGAGCGCATACCCCGTAAACGCTATTGCCAGAGTGAGGAGCAACAGTGTGACCCCCAGCACCCAGTTGATCTCCCGCGGGGCCTTGTAGGCGCCGCTCAGGAACACCTGGACCATATGGAGTCCTATGGACACCATCAGGAAGTTCGCCGACCAGTAGTGGATGCCGCGGATGAGCTGGCCGAAGTAGGCGTCGTTCATGATGTAGTTGACCGAGTTCCACGCGTGGTCGGTCGTCGGCACGTAGTAGAAGAGCAAGAGGATGCCCGTGAGGAACTGCAGCGTCATAAGGAAGAGGGTTGTGGTGCCCAAAGCGTACATCCAGGCCCCTCTCTTAGGCGCCGGGTGGTTTAGGAAGCGC
>CADDZK010000506.1 GCA_902812425.1 Actinomycetota bacterium | reverse complement strand
CGTACATCCCGACCAGGGCAGCGACGGCGAGCACGATCAGGAAGTACTCCCCTATAAAGTTCGGGTAGCGAGCCTCCTCGAAGTGCAGATACGTACCACCGAGGAGAAGGCCCGCGGTGAGGGCGGCCGCCACCCCGTACTCGGGACCCCAGAGACGTTTCGCCAGCGCGTAGCACGCCAGCGCGCACAGCAGCGGGAGTAAGGGGGCGAATATCGGGAAGACCTGAAGAGGCTCGAAGCCGCTCAGGCGCGAGAGCATGGCCGTGAGGATGTGGAAGCCCGGCGGGTACAGCATGAACGACTCGTTTGACCCCTCCCTCATCATCATGCCCGCCATCACCGCGTGCTCGTAGCGGTCCACACCCCTCGGGAAGGGCCAGCCGTTCACGATGGGTCCGAGGTAGCCGCGCGCGAGCACGAGCAGTAGCACCAGAGAGAGCAGCGCGTAGCGCGCCGCCGCGGGGACCTCGAAGCTCCTCTCCCCGGAGGGCTCTGCGCTTGACGCGTCTCGCCCGCGCAGCGTCGACCAGTAGGCGATACCGGCGGCGACGACGAGGACGGCTATCGGGATCATGAACCACTCGCCTGGCGCCACGCCGAAGAGCATTGCCAGGGCGAGCACGAGGGCGAGAGCGAAGAGCGCGAGCGAGGGGGGTCCGGGCTGAAAAGGCGGGCGGGAGATCGGCTCCTCGGCTCCTTTGGTGGGCCCGAGCAGGAGGTAAGCCCCGAGCCCCGCCAGGAACACCAGCGCCACCGAGGCGACCGTCACGGCGAGGGTGACGCCCGTGGTGAAGATGTAGATCTGCGCGAGCGCGGCGGCGGGCACGAGCGTGATGGAGAGCGCGACAGAATAGGCGACCCGCTCGGCGTAGTCCTCCGACGCCAAAAGAAACCTCGTCCAGAACCATCCTGGTACGATCCCTACCAGGAGGGCCGCGGGGAGGGCCTGGATAAGGTCGAAGATCAAGCGCCGCTCCGCACGGACCGGCCCATAGAGCCCGTATGGGGCCTCTCTCCGGGGTTGCAGCGGACCTGCTCGCGCCCCGGCTCTGTGCGCGGCGCCGGTCTTCTGGTAGTAGACTCACCCATCGCGGGAATGTATAACACTTAACCTGGATGAAACACAGACCCGGAAGGCCAGGGGACTTGAAGGAGCTAAGAACCCTTCCCAGGACATAGCTAAAGGATGTACGGACGGTGCCCCCGGGGCGCCGTCCTTCTATGCGAATACGGCAGGCGGGATGAATCAGGCGAAAAAAATCCTTTCGATAGCCATCTACGCGCTCCTCGCGCTGGCTATGGCCTGCGCGCTCTCAGCCTGCTTCCCCTCGGCGGAGGGAAAACAGCCCGACAATACGAAGGAAGAGCCGAAGCCTCCCAACGTGATCCTGATCCTCACCGACGACCTGACCGTGCAGGACTTGAACCCCAATACCCTCAAACACATGCCCAACCTGAAGTCGCTCTTGATAGACAAGGGGGTGACCTTCGACAACTCGTTCGTGACCAACTCCCTGTGCTGTCCTTCCAGGGCCACCATCCTGCGGGGCCAGTACACCCACAACCACCAGATTCTGAGCAACGAGCCGCCGCTCGGTGGCTTTTCGAAGTTCCGCTTTCTCGGCCACGAGAACTCGACGATGGCCACCTGGGTCAAGGACCAGGGCTACAGGACGGCCCTCTTCGGGAAGTACCTCAACGGCTACAACGATACTTATATTCCTCCGGGATGGGACGAGTGGTACGGGTATACCGGTAACTACTTAAGCCACATGATCAACGAGAACGGCCACATGGTCGACTACGACCCCGCCTCCTACTACGATACCGACGTGCTCTCAGGTAAGGTCTCCGATTACATCACGCGCACGGCGGGGGCCGACCCACCCTTCTTCACCACGGACAGGCCCTTCCTTATGTGGGTAGGCACGAAGGCCCCCCACCAGCCGGCAAACCCGGCCCCTCGCGACGAGAACGCCTACCCCGACGTTCGCCTGCCGCACCCACCCGACTTCAATGAGGGGAACGTCTCAGACAAGCCCGACTGGATAAGGGACAACCCTCCCTTGAGCATAGAGCAGAAGAAGTACATGGAGGAGCTCCACCGCAAGAGGTTGCAATCGATGCTCGCCGTAGACGACATGATAGGCAAGCTCGTGAAGTCCCTAAAAGAGAGCGGCGAGCTGGATAACACCTACATCTTCTTCACCTCAGACAACGGTTTCCACCTTGGGGAGCATCGTCTGGGGGCGGGGAAGTGGACGCCCTACGAGGAGGATATCCGTGTACCGCTCATCGTACGGGGTCCAGGTGTGCCAGAAGGCAAGACATTACATCAGATGGTGCTCAACAACGACCTCGCGCCGACCTTCGCCGACCTGGCCGGGGCCAAGACGCCTTCGTTTGTCGACGGACGCTCCATCAAGCCGCTCCTCACGGACCACCCCACGCCCGAGAAGGACTGGCGTCAGCGCTTCGTCATCGAGTCCGTCGCCGAGCGCAGCG
>CADDZK010000505.1 GCA_902812425.1 Actinomycetota bacterium | reverse complement strand
ACTCCGCCGCCCGCGCCTGCCGCCGAGCCGGAGAAGACGCCGGAAGAGGCGGGCATGTCGCGCCTGCTGGCCGCCAAGCGCCGCGCTCAGGAGCGTCAGGAAAAAGACCGCCAGTAGGTGTCTCTCGCGCGCTAGAGCGTGGAAACCTCGCCTTTTGCGGTACCTGCGTGCTTAACGCGCGCTAATGCCGCTGGCGAATCGCTGCTGGTTCCGGTATTTCCCTTTCTACTGAATTGAGCGCTGTTTGCCAAAAATTCGAGGACGGAATTTCTCCTTTTGCGCTTCGGCTCGCTTATTCGGCATGAAACTTGCAGGAGTCCGCCAGCGTAACGGAGTATGCTCTCAAGTAAACATCAACAAGCAGGCTTCCCAGGCATGGCAACATGGCGCAAAGGAGAACAAGAGATTTGCGGTATATCGGAGGGAATCGGTGGAAGTGACGTTAGCGGTTCTGGCTGATTGTGCCAATTTGACTCAAGAGGGCAAGCTGAACATCATGGGCATATTCCAAGAGGTGAACCCGCCGTTTTTACCCTTTACGCTGCCACAGATGTACCTCATTGTCTCTTTCGTAGCGGGACCAGCAGAGTTCAATTCCGTAAAGAACATCAGAATTGCCTTGTTGGATGGCGATGGGAAAGAGATGCTAGCGTTTGAAGGGCAGGTACAGGTTCCCCGGCCCCCGAAGTCTGGAAGACGGGCGTTCATTAATCAGTTCGTTGGGCTAAATGGGGTCAAATTCGACCGTCCTGGGGACTACGAATTCTCCATCTTGATAGCTGGGGAAACGAGGGGGACGGTGCCACTACATGTAAACGAACCAACAACAACTATAGGAGGTGACTTATGACTAAGCCAGCCACTTATCCAGTTGAGGCTACGATGGGTCAGGATGGCCAATTGTTAGTACGGCATTCTGAGTCGGTTACTGGTAGCCCTCACGTCACAACCGAGCTACACGCCCACTATACGGAAGTACCCCCAAAGCGCAGCGACAAGACACTAGCCGAACGTGTTAACGAGGCGTACAAGCACAAACTAGAGCCCAAGGAAAGGGAACTCCTAGACCGCGCAGCCGAGCAGACTGGCCGTCGCCTCAGTGGCCGGGAGTAGCAATCCGGCAGGGCGATGTATTCTGGGTGGATTTCGGCAGACCGTTAGGGTCTGAGCCGGGTTTAGTCCATCCCGCTGTGATCGTCCAAAGCAATATCTTTAACGCAAGCGACTTAGATACTGTGGTAGTTTGCCCTACGACTACGACTCCTTACCGTGCCGATGATCCGGGTCACGTGGAACTTGACGAAGGCGACGCCGACTTGCCAGAGGTGAGTATCGTCAACGTTTCTCAGATCATTGCCATAGACAAAATGCGTCTCGGGGCGTGGATCGGGTCGCTTAGCGAAGAGAAGATGCGAAGGGTCATGGGTGGCATACGGCAGTTGCTGTGGGGAGAGGACTTGGGGCTGTAGCCCACTCACCTTGCCATGCCTACCCGCCTAGGCTAGAATCGCGACGTGACTGAAGAGAAGAATCCAGCAGCCGTAGCATTAGGAAAGCTCGGAGGTAGCAAGGGCGGTAAAGCCCGTGCCGCAAAGATGACCCCCGAGCAGAGGTCCGAATCTGCCCGTAAAGCTGCTATAGCACGTTGGGCTAAGAAGCGCCAGCAAGACCAATCGTCTTAGTAGAATTCCGCATAGATAAGCCAAATTAGACATGCACCACTTCATACCAGATAGACCCTCAAGCCCGCCCGATGAGCACGATGAACTCTTTACGTCCGGCCCTCCACGCCGCTAGGGCTGCGGCGAGTACAAGGTCGTCATGATCTCCCTCCCTCCACGCTTCATAGGAGTCGTGCGCCGTAGCGACGTTGATCTTCACGCGGAAGTTGAGAAGCTCTGCCTTCAGAGTCTCAGCGTGCTCAAGAGACCGCGCGATCTTGAGCCGCCCGCTCTGGAGGAGGACCTGAAGGCCTCCGACGAGGTCGCGCTTGGGGACGCGATAGCTGTCATAGCCGCTTTGGGTCTCTGTATCACCGCCAGTGATCGTCACCGCGTCGAAGGTGAGCCCAGAGCGGCGCAGCATGTCCACCACTGCTGCCCCTACACCCGTAGCATCCACGGCCAGCGCAGCCTCTCCCCTAAGCTGCAGGGCCTCCATGAGCCTGCTTACGCGCTCGACCACCTCGGGGTAGAGTACATCGCGGAAGCGCTCCAGGTGTCTTACGTGCAGCTCGTAGTCGTCTGAGCCCTCCGGTGGCACCTTCTCTGCCACGCAGAGGGCTGTGTAGTCCCGGCTCTGGCCCAGGTCGAGGCCAACGTAGAACTTAGCCACGCATACCTCCTCCAAAGAGCGGAGTGATCACTTTCTCCTCGGCGTAAGCGCCTTCACGCGGCGCGGGGCCGAACAGCGGCTCGACGTCAGGGGTGATGGCCTTCTCGACCAGCTCGTAGGCGAACACGGCATCCTCCACGTCCTCGAAGCTGCACTCGTACTCTTGCCGTA
>CADDZK010000504.1 GCA_902812425.1 Actinomycetota bacterium | reverse complement strand
GGGATCTTGACATGTTCGCCAGCCACAACATGGAGATCGCTGCGCCTCTAACGTGCCCGATTTCCCGACTGAGCGACAGGCTTTCCCTAAGGAGCTCCACTGCTTGCTCGGAGGCGCCCCGCTCCCACACCGCTTGCGCGAGTGCTCTTTGGAGCTCGGCCGCGATGCTATCTCCCCCTGCCGTCCGAAAGAGCTCCACGCCGTCTAGCCCGAGGCCCTCCTCGCTTGCTGCTTGCGCACGCTCGAGTTCGCCCTGCATTAACGCTAGGAAGGAAACTCTATGCAGCGCTCTCGCCCGCGTTGGTGTTGGTGCCTCACCAGACTTCGCCAGCGCCTCCTCGAGCCACCCGCGTCCCTCACCGAAGTGCCCCCGCAAGTACCAGAACTCTCCAAGGGCGGCGCCCATCCGCAGCCCTAGCTCAGGGTCTCCGTCCTGCTCTAGCGACCAGGAGAGCGCCGTCCTGAGGTTGCCGTGCTCCTCCTCGAGCTGCTCCAGCCACCCTAACTGCTGCGCCCCCTCTACCGCCGGATCGGCCTCTTCGGCCAGGGCGAGAAAGTACTGAGCGTGTTGGCGTCTGGTCGCTTGAGCCGTTCCGCTCTCCTCAAGCTTCCCCCACGCGTACTGCCTGACGGGTTCTAGCAGCCTGTAGCGCGCACCACCTTCGTCAGACCCTCTGGCCACTACCAACGACTTCTCCACAAGCTCGGAAAGGAGGTCCATGACCTCGCCCTCCTCAACCCCTTCGCCAGACCCTACCGCTTCTGAGGCCTCCAGAGACCATCCTCCCGCAAACACCGAGAGCCTCCTAAACAGAACCTTCTCCGGTTCCGAGAGTAAATCGTGACTCCAGTCGAGGGTCCCCTTCAGCGTCTGCTGCCTGCTCACTGCCGTACGGCCTCCCCGCGTCAAGAGTTCGAGGGAGTCTTCGAGCCTCTCTGAGATCTGCTCGATCGACAGAGTAACCACCCTCGCAGCCGCTAGCTCTATGGCAAGCGGGATGCCTTCCAACATCCGACAGATCTCAGCCACCGCTCTCGCATTCTGGGGGCTCAAGGAAAAGGAGGGATCATGTCCCCTGGCCCGCTCGACGAACAGACGCACCGACTCGTAACCTTCTAGGCCCTTCGATGAGGGCGTGCCCTGGAGAAGGGGATCGGGCACCGAGAGCGAGGGCACAGGCCACCTGAGTTCTCCCTTCACCCCTATAGCTTCGCGGCTGGTGGCAAGGATCCGCAAGCGCGCACACGAGTCGAGAAGGATATCTACGAGGCGGGCGACTGCTTCAAGGAGGTGCTCGCAGTTGTCCAGGATGAGGAGCAACTGTCGGCTGCCCAAGACCTCCGCGAGGGTGTCTGCAAACGGCTCTCCCGGACGCTCGGGCACCTCCAAGGCCTCGGCGACCGCCTTGGGCACCAACTCCCCCTCAGAGAGAGGAGCCAGCTCCACCAACCACACCCCGTCGGGGTAGGCCTCGACGAGATCCCTGACTACCTCTAGGGCTAGGCGCGACTTGCCCGAGCCGCCTGTGCCTGTGAGAGTAAGGAGCCGCGTCATCGCCAACTCACGGTTGACCTCTAGCATCTCTCGCTCTCGGCCTACGAAGCTGCTCCTCAGAGCGGGTAGGTTGTGCTGCGGCGTGCTGGAAGGCAGGTATGTTCTACTGGCGCTCACAAAGTATCTCGTTAGGTTGTCTGACTACTCCCCTTAAAGGGAAATGGCAGCCTTGCATTATCCTTGCTTCGAGGCAGGGCTGTTCTTCTCGCAGCGCTCGCGTACCCATCCGACATTATTGTAACAATCACTCTGGTGTGTCAACTAAGCAATCGGTGTGGTGAGACGCAGCGGGACGCGCAAGAGTAAGAGTGCGCCGTGTGGCGGCTCATACATAGACAGAAGGGATAGTCAGCGCTCAAATAGGATGGTCTCAAGCTCAAGAGTTACTTAGCGAACTTCTGAGAACTCCGTCAAGGCGAAGTTTGCAGAAGACCTCTTTCCACGCACTCCGGTGAATAGAGCCCTCCGAGATCCTCCCTATACGCTCACTGCGTCCGCCTTCGTCGCGCTGCTCGCCGAGCTGTGGGCGCCCACATCCGTGATCCTCTTCGAAATCCTTACGGGTCAATGGAGGGTGGGCCGGTAGACGAGCTCCAGGGTGTAACCGTCGAGGGTCCGGCTCTCGATCAGCTCCAGGTCGAAGTCGGCCGCACCCTGGAAGATCGGGTCCACTCCGGTCTGTCCGGTGATCACCGGGAAGATCGTCACCTGGACGCGGTCGACGAGGCCGGCGGCCATCAGCGCCCGGTTCATCGACAGGCTGCCGTGGGAGCGCAGCGGCACATCGGACTCCTCCTTGAGCCAGGCGACCACGTCGACGGCGTCGCCCTTCACGACGGTCGCGTCCGGCCAGTCGAGAGGACCTTCCAGCGTCGTCGACACCACCGTTGCTGGCATGTTCCTCATCCGCGTGACCCAGGGGTCACGCACCTCGGAATCCTCGGTGCTCGAGG
>CADDZK010000503.1 GCA_902812425.1 Actinomycetota bacterium | reverse complement strand
CTCGACGGTGGGTTCGTGCATCTTACCTTCTCCTTTCTCAGACAGGTGGGTGATCACTTTAGGAATCTCAACAGCTTGAGCAGACGGCCGGCGATCCTCCTTATCTCCCATACCAATACGGATCTCCGGCCGGCATGCCGCTTGCGAGCAGCCCGCAACGCTTTCACCAAGCGGTTTCGCTCCGCTTCGCGCAGCAGCTCCTCGTGGCGCTGTTTTGCTAGCTCTAAATCCATCAGCTCGCGCATCTTCCGTTCTCCTCCTTTGGGCGGCTCCATCAAGCCGATTCGCAGAATGGGCAGATGGCTTGGTACGCCCTGGACTCTTTGTCTGCTGCAACCCTCATTGCTGTCTCCTTTACTGGTCGCCGCCGATCCCTTGCCGGGACACATCTCTACGGCACTGCTCTGACACGACAAGTCGTCTTCTAAGGCGATGCTCCGCGTTTCGCTGGAGCTGGCGTACCCGCTCTCGCGTAATGCCCAGCTCGTCTCCGAGCTCGGCCAGGGTCGCAGGAGCCCTCTCGCCCAGCCCATACCTGCGCACCAGGATGTGCCGTTCGCGGGCCGACATCTCTCCCATCGAGTCCTTAAGTCGGGTGTTCTCCACCTCCCGGATCACCGCCTCTGCAATCCCCGAGGCTTGCTCGTCCTCTAAGAACTCGCCTAGCTCCGTCGAGTCCTCCTCGGCTCCCACGGATCGATCGAGACTGAACACCTCCAGAAGTAGTCCACTGAGGATGCGCACCTCACCCACGGTCCACCCAAGCCTCTCGGCGACTTCCTCATCGGCAGGCTCGCGTCCGAGCTGTGCCGAGAGCTCGTTACGGGTGCGCCCCGCTTTCCGGGCCTTCTCCCCAGCGTGCACCGGCAGGCGTATGGCGCGCCCCTTGTCTTCGATCGCCCGCACTATCGCTTGCCTGATCCACCAGATCGCGTAGGTCGAAAAGCGGTTGCCCAGCTCGGGATCGAACCTCTCCGCGGCCTTCATCAGCCCCAGGTTGCCCTCCTGGATCAGGTCCTCGAACGGCAGGCCCATGCCGCGGTATCTCTTGGCCACCGATACCACGAGCCTCAGGTTCCTCTCGATCAGGAGCACCCGCGCCCGCGCGTCCCCGGCCCTGGCCCGCCGCGTGAGGTCCAGCTCCTCCCCTGGCGTGAGGAGCCTGCCCCTGCCTATGCGTCGCAGGTATCCGGCCACAAGCTCCGGCGCCTCCTCTGCTCCGCGGCTCCGGTCCGCAACCGAGGGGTGTCCGAAGTGCACCGTTTCGTCTCTCTCAGGAGGGCTCACCTCTTTCGCATGGTGGACGGCCACGCTCTCCATCTAAGCTGCCTTCTCCCTCGTGTCTGAAGGTGTGTGGACGAAGAAGGCCTCCGGGTCTATGGGGAAGAGGAGGCACACCTTGCGGCCGGGCTTTCCCCTCCCTGCGATCTTCAGTGCGCGCTTGATAGAAGGCGCGGTGACCTGCACCTGTGACGTGAGTGTGCCCTCGCGGATCTCGACTGTGACGCATATCATCTGGTGTTCCCTTTACTTCGCTTCTCCCCTCCGGCTGCCGGAGCGCCCAGGCGCACGCAGCACGGGTAACTTCGCCAGCAAAGATAGCGCCCGGCCGGGTAGATCGGCATCCTCCGAAAGGAGGATCGGGGGGTGGAGATCCGTCGTCCGCCGCAACTCCGCCACCAGGCAACGCGCTTGGTTCCTATATCCCTCCGCAGTAAGCCCGTGTTCGGAGGGAGATCACCGAGCAGACCGACCCCGAGAAGGTGGCGTTGGATATGGCGAGGGCGATCACTCTCGCCAGCGGCTTCCGATGGGCGAGAGCTCTCCTGGCACTTACTGCCTCGGCGGGCCCGGTGGGACCAGACTAGGACATAAACCCCGGGCTCTCTCGAATTCTAGTGAAGCGAGACGACCTCGCAAAACCACACTGTGCATCAGAGAAACGGGCTAACGAACAGAACGCCTGGAGAAGCCCAGCGGTTGGGCTACTTTCTCGGAGGATCATCTACCATGGGTCGTGCTGGACTAAGACGTTTGCTGGGTAATTTCTCAAACCAAGAGGTCGGCCAGATGGCGAAGGGATCTCCCGAGCCGCCAGTTGAGCACCTGCCCGCAGGTGTAGGCGGCCACCTTCGCGGCCAGCCGGGCCAAGAGGCCGCCGAGCGTTTTGGCGTGGTGGCACTCCAGGGAGAACTGGTCCTTGAGCTGCCAGATCACCCCCTCTATGACCTGGCGCTTCCCGGCCGCCCAGCGGCAAGCGTGCTCCGGCCACGCCCGTTTGGCGCTCTTCTGCGGCGTGGCGGCTACCACGGCCCCGTGGGCTTGCAACCAGTGCTCCTCCCACGCCACGGAGGAGAAGCCCTTGTCGGCCAAGGAGCCGCCGTGGCCGTCCTGCCACACGAGGTAGTCCCGATGGGACGCTCGTCGCAGTTTGCCGGAGCCAGCCCGAAGGCGACCACCACGCCGTCAGGGCTCACGGAAAGGGCAACCTTGAACCCGTACACCCATTC
>CADDZK010000502.1 GCA_902812425.1 Actinomycetota bacterium | reverse complement strand
CCCGCTCCCCCGCCCCTCGCACCGCGGGGAAGAGCCTCCTCTCCCCCATCTTCATCGAGACCTCGTAATGCCCCTTCTCGTACCCGAAGAGCCCAGCCATCCCACAACACCCCGAGTCTACGACCTCGACGTCGGCGGCGAGCCCGAGCAACCGCTCCGTCGGACCAGTACCTACGAGCGCCTTCTGGTGGCAGTGCCCGTGCAGGAGAACCGGCTCGCCTTCTCCTAGCGGAAGCTCCCCATCGAGGTCGAGAAGCGCCTCCTCGAAGAGGCGGGTGGCTTCCGCCAGCCTCTCCACGCGCTCGTCGTCGGGGAGGAGCTTCCTGTAGTCGTCGCGCATGGTCAGTATGCAGCTCGGCTCCAGGCCAACCAGCGGCACGCCGCGCTCCAAGAGGGGCATCAGAAGATCCAGGTTCCTCCTCGCGTTCTTCCTCGCCTCGTCGACGAGCCCCTCGGAGAGCATCGGTCTCCCGCAACAGACTACCTCAGGCAGATGCACCCTCGCTCCGGCAGCCGCGAAGAGGCGAACGGCTCCTTCTCCGACTTCGGGCCGCTGGTACTCGTTCCAGGTATCGTTGAAGAGCGCCACCTCCGCAGGTCCCTGGCCTTGCGGCAGATGTGGAAAGCGCCTGGAGAAGGTCCTCTTCGTCACCCGCGGCAAGGAGCGGCGGGGGTCTATGCCGGCGAGGGCGGCGGCGTGGCGGGCGAGCCTCGTTCCCGCGACGGCGTTGTAGAGCGAGGGGACCAGGGCCGAGAGCGCGAGCCCTCTGCGGATATGGCCCGCCGCCTTCTGGCGCACGCTGAAGCCGTGCTCCCTGCCCATCTGGTAGAGGACCTCGGTCTTCATCGAGGCAACGTCCACGCGGGAGGGGCATTCCGTCTTGCACGCCTTGCAGCCGACGCAGAGGTCCATGACCTCCTTCATACGCCGCCCCGTGAGCTCCTCGGGCGGGAGGGTGCCTTCGATCACGGACCGGAGCATGTTCGCCCGCGCCCTCGTCGTGTCCCGCTCGTCGAGGGTAACCATGTAGGAGGGGCACATCGTGCCGCCCGTCCTCTTCCGGCAGAACCCGCTCCCGTTGCACAGTTCGACGGCCTTGGCGAAGCCACCCTGGTCGGAGAAGGAGAGGTTCGTGTTTACGGGGAGACGCCTCCTGCCCGGGCCGATGCGAAGCTGTCGGTCCATCTGAGGAGGGTCCACGATGACGCCTGGGTTCATCATGCCTTCCGGGTCGAAGAGGCGCTTGACGTCAGCAAAGGCACGCAGTATCTCTGCTCCATACATCTTCTCCAGGAACTCCGAGCGCGAGAGGCCGTCGCCGTGCTCGCCCGAGATGGACCCGCCACACTCGACGACGAGGTCGGCGACCTCCTCGGCGATGCGTCGCATCCGCGAGACGCCATCAGGGTCCGAGGTGTCGAGCGCCGGCCTGACGTGCAGGCAACCCACGCTGGCGTGCCCGTAGAAGCACGCCCAGGTATCGTTCCTGTCCACGATCTCCTCGAAGCGGGCGACGAACTCTTCGAGCCGATCCGGAGGAACCGCGGCGTCCTCGACGAAGGCGACGGGCTTCTCGTTGTCGGTCGTGCCGAGGAGGAGGGGCAGGGTGGACTTGCGGAGCCTGACCGTCTGGCCCATCTCCTCCTTCGTGCGCAGCGGCGTGGCTGCCATCGCCCCGACCTCGATGGCGAGCTCGTCCAGCTTCGCGAAGCGTTCATCGAGTTCCCTCTCCGTACCGCTCCACTCGACTATGAGGATGCCTTTGGGTTCCCCCTTCACAAAGCGGGTCGAGTCCATGTAGGCGGGGTTTGCCCTCGCCCGTCCTATGGCGACGTCGTCGAGCAACTCTATCGCCGAAGGGTCCATCCCGAGGAACAGGCCCGTCGCGCGGGCCGCGGCGGAGAGGCTGTCGAACTCGAAGGAGGCGAGGGCGCGGGCCTCGGGGAGACGATGCAGGCGGAACTCGGCGCGGGTGACGACGGCCAGCGTACCCTCCGAGCCGCACACGAGGCGCGTGAGGTCGAGGGTCTCGGGGTCGATGAGTGCGTCGAGGCCATAGCCGGAGACGCGCCGGATCATGCGCGGGAACCGGCGCTCTATCTCGTCCCTGTAGCGGTCTCCGATCTCCATCGCCCCGCGCAAGAGCCTCGCGAGCGCGTCGGCGTGACGGGCGCGCCTCCTGGCTTCATGCCTGCCGAGGGATCTCAGCTCGACCGTCTCACCCGAGGCGAGCACGCATCTCAGGCGGACTATCTGATCCGAGGTCATCCCGTAGACGAGCGAGCGCATCCCCGCCGAGTTGTTCCCTACCATCCCCCCGAGCGTAGCCACCTCCGAGGTGGAGGTATCAGCCCCGAAGACGAGCCCGGGCGGCTCGACCATCGCGTTGAGCTCGCCCTGCACGAGCCCCGGCTCGACGACACAACGCCGCCCTTCGAGATCTATCTCAAGCGCCCGGCGCATCTCGGAGACGTCGAGGGCGAGCCCGGGCGCTTGAGATAGATCTCGAAG
>CADDZK010000501.1 GCA_902812425.1 Actinomycetota bacterium | reverse complement strand
GGCCTAGGGCCTCAGAACCCGACCACACCCTCCCGCCGGCGATATCTTCGAGCACGGGAAGCTCCATCTCGCGGCCACGCACGACGCGGTCCTTGAACTCCTCGTAGATGTGTTGGATCTGGCCTTCGATCACCCGCAACTCCTCGGCGTCAGGGCGGCGGCTCGGGTCCAGGAGCCCTGCGTGCGCGCCCCTCTCCAGTGCTACGGGGTTGATGCCGAGCTTCTCGTAGAGACCTCGCGCGACGGGACGAATAGCGAGGACGCCTATAGAGCCCGTAACCGTGGTGCGACGGGCGACGACGTGGCTCGCCGGCGCCGAGACGTAGTAGCCCCCCGAGGCTGCGACGTTCCCCATCAGGACTACTACGGGTTTTTTGGCGCGCATACGCTCGACCTCCCGCCAGATAAGATCTGAGGCCAGCGCGTCGCCGCCGGGCGAGTCGACGTGGAGGAGCACGGCAGCCATCCTCCTGTTCCTCTCGGCGACCCGCAGCGCTGCGACGACGGACTCGCTCCCCGCCTGCTCCCCACCGACGAAAGGTAGCGGTACGGGCAGCCTCCTCCCCCTTCCCCGCACTATGGTTCCGTGCAGGGTGACGAGCGCGACCCTCTTGCGCGTACGTCTGCGGAGAGGCGTGCGCAACGACCTTCGCGCCTCTCCCCACTCGGCGAGCTTTGCCCGACCTTCCCTGGCCCCCAGCTTCTCAGGCAGCTCGTCCTCGTAGCAGACGCCGTCGATCAGGCCTTCCGAGAGCGCCCCCCTGGCACCGTAAGGAGCCCTGTCTATCCTGGCGCGTACCTCTTCGCGGGAGAGGTTCCTGCCGTCGGAGACCGCACCGACGACCTCATCGTAGCGGCGATCCAGGAGACGTTCTGTCTGCTCGCGGGACTCGCGGGAGAAATCGTTGCGGGTGAATCTCTCGCCTGCGGACTTGTAGGGCGAGACGGCGACGACCTCGGCCTCGAGCCCGAGGTTGCCCAGGGCGTCCTTGAGGAAGTCAACCCTCGCGCGGATGCCCGTCACGCTGATGTCGGCGAGCGGGGTAGCTAGGATCTCATCCGCGGCGCACGCGAGGTAGTAGGAGCGCAGGTCCACCGAGTCAGCCAGGTAGGCGATGACCCGGAAGCCGCGTGCCCGGAACGCCAGGATCTCCCTTCGCAGCTCCTCGAGGGCGGCCCACCCTGCATCGAGGTCCTTGATGCGTAGCACCACCCCGTGTGCACGCCCGTCGGCAAGTAGATGGTCGAGGAGCTCGCGTAGCCTCTCGAGCGTGGGCGGGCTCGGGCCCGGCGCCAGGCGCCGCCGCAGAAAGCCTACCGGCGTCTCGAACTCGGCCAGCGGCCCGCTCACCTCGATCCACACGTACTCGGGCGGCCTGCCCACAAGCCGCGCGCGGGCGTTGCGCACCAGGCGCCAGAGATTCACCAGGGCGTCGGTAAACAGCGACATCTGGTAGCTATGGTACTGCAAGAATGGATCCAGGGTCTCTCGCCGGCGTCGGCAGGTGAGAAGGTGCAAGAGGTGTCCCGCAGCTCTGCCAATGATCCTGCTGCTGGCATCCTCACAAGCGGTTCCCCGTTGTCTCGCCCTTTCTCAAGGGTCTTCAGTCGTGCGATCTAGCCCAACTGAGCTAGCCAACCGAGCTAGAAAAAGATCACCCATATTCACGATGATGCCGGCCCGCCGCAAGTTTAAAGTCGAAGGCGTCGTTTAGCAGGGAATCCGGTTCCTCGTCCATCGAGAGGTTGACAGGAACCAGGGGAAACGAGAAAGGACATGTGTATGGAAAAGCTACAGGTACTGGCCAGGTCGCCCAAGCTACTGGTATCGCTCGCTCTCGCGATCATACTGAGCATCATGAGCGTACAGGCGGTCCAGGCAGCCCAGACGACGAACCAGATAAACGGCTGCATGAGCAAGAAGACGAAGGTACTGAGCGTCCGCAAGGGGAAGAGGTGCCACAGAGGCCAGATCGCGATCTCCTGGAATAAATTAGGTCCGATGGGACCTATCGGCCCGCAGGGTGAGCAGGGTCCGCAGGGCGAACAGGGCCCACAAGGGCCCCAGGGCGATACAGGCCTGTCCGCCTACGACATAGCCGTGCAAAACGGCTTTAACGGGAATATGGTTGCCTGGCTTGCCACGCTGGTAGGCCCGCAGGGCGAGAAGGGCGACCCAGGCGCTCCCGGCAAGGACGGTGCCCCTGGCCTCGACGGCAAGGACGGCGCTACTGGCCCGCAGGGTCCGCAGGGCGAGAGAGGACCTCAGGGCCCCAAGGGCGATCCTGGCCTTGACGGCAAGGATGGCGCTCCCGGTCTCGACGGCAAGAGTGCCTACCAGCTCTGGCTCGATTCGGGCAACCAGGGCTCGCTAGGGGACTTTCTGGGCAGCCTCAAGGGCGAGAAGGGTGAGAAAGGCGACCCAGGCGTCGATGGCAAGGACGGCGCTCCCGGTCTCGATGGTAAGGATGGTGCTCCCGGTCTCGATGGTAAGGATGGTGCTCCTGGTCTCGATGGTAAGGATGGTG